>JAPWVK010000174.1 GCA_029241965.1 Candidatus Methanophagales archaeon | reverse complement strand
TTCGCTTCTTCGTCCACGGTAAGATTAACGCCGTAAATTGCAATTGTTGTCGTTGTATTAATGTAGTCAGTTTTATTTGAGTCGCCCTGCGAAGTAGCAGTTACGTTTACCCGGAACGTTCCTATCCCTACCGTTGCGTTAGTAACATTAAGCGAAACAATTTCAGTAGCAGATGCGCTTAGCGTCACTTGTGACTTGTTCAACCACACCACGCTTGCGTTATCTGGATTTGTGCACGTAAGATTGAAAGAATCAGTAGCGTTCCCGGTGTTTGTCACCGTTAAAATATAGGTAGCGTTCACACCGATGTCAGTAGTCTTCGTTTCGTCGTCAACGGTAAGATTAACGTCGTAAGAAGGGGCTCCATTATTAGTTTCGGGACTAAAAAATTTGCTTCTGCTTGGACCGAAAGCCACATTATTATTTATTCTCCCGGTTTTGAATTGTGGAACGGCCTCGTAAATTGTTGCTGTTGTTGGTGTTACTGCTACATTAGCTTCAAATTCACTTCCTTCTGTGATAACGAATTCACCCATCCCTACCTGGTTGGGCGTTACGGTTAATGTCGCCGCGAATGCCGCGCCTACAAAAGCGACCGATATTATAGCTGCAATTACCGCTCCTTTCATTTTACGTGCCGTTCTTCTCTCCCCCCTTCTTCCCTCTTAATACCGCTGCCCGTACTTCAGTTGTAATAGTAGCTATTTAAAGCTTTCTATCATTATATAAATGCACGCTACAATCTTTGTGTTTGTATGACCAAACTAAAAAGCCAATTTGTTTTTCTTTTAGTACAGGTTTTCTTTTTGTAAAAAAGAAAAAGTGTTGGCTAATCTTGTGATTAGCAAATCCATTACCAATCTTTATCCCTAAGAGCAAACAGCCACAGTAAAACAAACCGTGCAGCCTTTACCCTCTTCCGATTCTATCCAGATGCGACCTCCATGCACCTCGACTATCCGTTTCACAATGGCGAGCCCTGCACCCGTTCCCTCGCTATCGACATCCAGCTTATAGAAAAGTGCGAAGACATTCTCGTGCTGGCTCTTATCTATCCCGATACCATTATCCTTCACAAAGAATACGGCCTCTTCGCCATCCACGCGATAACCAATTTCTATCTTCGGATGTGGTTGTTCACCCCTGTACTTTATACTGTTTGTTATTAGATTCACAAGCACCTCGGCTATTCTCATGCGATCCACGTGAACAGTAGGCAGTGCATCAGCTACGCAGATTTCAACCCCGCTCGATTTAACCTGCTCGGTAATTTGCAGCAGCGCTTCTTGAACAATTTCTCCGAACGGCACATCTACAGGCGGATTCACTACACGACCGATGCGAGAGAGTTGCAGCGTGTCATTCAATAGGAAGTCCATCTTTTTTGCTCCCTCTTCTATATACTTCAAATCGCTTTCCACATTCGCCTTTTCTTCCTGTTCTAAATCTCTTCTAAGTACCGTAGCAAAACCCTGAATAGAAAGAAGAGGCGATCTGAGGTCGTGAGAGACGGTGTATGTGAATCTCTCCATCTCGGCGTTCTTTGCTTCAAGCTCTTTGAGCAACCGTTCCAATTCCTCCTCCGTTGTCTTTCGCTCGGTGATGTCCTGCAATGTCTCGATGGATGCTATCCGCTCCCCTTTGGTATTGTAGATAGGTGCAGCTTCAAAACAGATATACCGCTTTTTGCCGCCCAGGTTGGGATACCAGCCTTCGGCGCATATACCCTCTGGTACAAGGCTGGATCTGGTGCATATTTCATAAAAAGTGTGTATATCTCCAAAATCACCATCAATGACTATATCTGCAACACAGGGACGCTTATGGTCATAAAAAGCATTCCAGTGATGGTCAGTACCAATCATCTCCCGTGCTGGTATGCCAGTAAGCACTTCGCAAGCGTTATTCCAGTAAATAACTTTATGTCCTGAGTTTATGGCAAAGGTAGCCACCGTGGAATTTTGGATTAAGGAATCTATGATTTTCTGTTTTTCCCGAATACCCTCCTCCGCTCGCTTACGCTTGGTGATGGTTTCCCATTCACGATGCACGCGCTCGACAGTCCAGGGCAGCTTTTGTAGCCACTCAGCTTGCTTCGCTACGTAATCCATGGCACCTGACTTGAGAGAACGAACTGCTAAATCTTCAGAGCCGTGACCCGTCAGGAGGATAAGAGGGAAGCCCAGCTCCTCAGGGCTCTTCGCGCCTCCTGCAAGGTCCAACCCCGTGCCATCAGGCAAGCGGTAATCGGTAACGACGACAAAAGGCTGCTTATTTTCTATCTCTTTCAGCCTTTTTGTCGCTTCTTTTATAGTTATAACACGATGGATTATCCAGTCCGATTTACTCTCCAGAAAGGCATTGTGTATTAGCTCAGCATGCATGTCATCATCCTCAACCAATAAAATGGTCTTAGGCATGGTTCGCACTTTTGAATCTTTGCCTTCCTTTTCCTCCGCTTTTAAGTATCGTGATTCCATTTTAGAACTTAACACACAATTTTGTTGAGGGGCTATATAAGCTTTTCTATCAAAGCAATATTGCTTGAAATGAGCAATATTTCTTTCCGTTAACTATATATCCATTATTTACGAAATATGGTACTATATGGCAACCATTATAGAAAGGGGGGATACAATAGTAGGTACGAAAAGGGCAATAGCGATGACAACAGTGGAAGGGGAAAAGAAGCAACTGAATATTCAAGATAGGATTCGTCTCGCCGTTTGCTCTGAACTGCGAAGAAATATCCTTGTCGCTTTGATGGATGGAAAAAAGGGGCTAAGGGAATTACGAAAAACGCTGGAAGTAAGTTCTACTACCGCTATACACGCATTAAGAGACCTTGAAAAGAATAAACTCATTTTTGAGGATGAAAAAAGAAACTACGTATTAACAAAAATCGGGGAGATTATAGCGTTAAAAATAGTGGATTTTGTTGATGCGGTTGAGGTGTTGCAGAAGCATGAGGAGTTCTGGCTTACGCATGATCTCAGTGGGATTCCGTCGCATTTGATGGAGAGGGTTGGGTGGTTGAACAATAGTACTCTTATGGAAGACACATCCCTTGACATTTTTAAAGTTCATTCTACATATATAGAACTTCTTAAGACCGTAACGAAAGTAAGAGGTATCTCTTCCATCTTTGATCCACATCACCCAAAAGTTTATGAAGAATTGTTGAGAAGCGGAATCGATGTACAGCTTGTATTAACAGAGGAAGTATTAGAGAAGGTGATTGAAGCATCAAGTGCTGAACTCCGCCAAAGTGGAACTCTTGTTATATATATCGGGAAAAAACCACTGAAAATGGGTTTTACTGTAACGGATAAATTCCTTTCCCTGGGATTATATCATGTTAATGGGTCCTATGACTATAACAGGGATATACTTAGCTACGACAAAAGAGCAATCGAATGGGGGTATGAATTATTTGAATATCATCGTGGAATGGCGGAGAAGTGTAAGATATAAGATTTTAAAATGGAAGAAGGTTGGATTAGCCTTTTCGAACGGAAAATATTTTTTCCCCCGTTTTGGCTGAGTGCAACAATTGACAAGTTTAGAAATCTTGTATCTTTTTTAATAGTAAGTTCTATTTTCATAGGGATAATTAACCTCTTACTTATATACTTTTGCTTTTTGTTATTAGGATTAGCTTTAAATTTATATATTCTTTTAGCTGCTTTTTTCCTTACTTTTAGTATTTATAATCTAAATAAACTGACAGATATAGCAGAAGATTTGGTTAATGCTCCAGAAAGAGCTGAATATGTAATCGGGAAAGAAAAGGTTATACTGTGTTTTTCGATTATCGCATATATATTTGCTTTATTGCTTGGGATATCAACAAACATCCTGTCTGTGCCTATTTTACTCTTCCCCTTTTTTATCGGACTTATTTATAGCACAAAAATATTATCGGTATTTGGCCTCTCAAGATTAAAAGACATTGTGTTTATGAAGAATTTTATTGTTACCCTTAGTTGGACTGTGGAAGCAATATTTCTTTCTGCAATTTTTCTGCATGGAACTTCTCTAACAATATTATTACTTTTTTATTTTGTCTTTACCAAGATTTTCATAAATGCAGTTTCGTTCGACATTCGCGACATAGAAGGCGACAAACTGAGCGGAGTGCAAACAATACCCGTAGTATTTGGCAGACGAAAAACAAAAAACCTTCTTCTTATCCTCAACTCAACACTCATACCCTGGCTCGCATTCTCTCATCTTGCAGGTTATTTTCACCAATATCTCTTCGTCTTAATCTTTGCCATCGCATACGGATACTGGTACATCCTTCATTTCTGTAAAGAAGGACTAAAAATAGGTAAGTCCATGGACCTACTCGGGGATGGCGAATGGATACCAATAGTGATACTATGCCTAATTACTCAATACCTTGTGGGCTTTGCGTAATCTCTCTGGTCCCCTTCTCTCCACGCTTTATCCTACTTCTTCACCACTCCAGTCCTAACCCCCGGTGTAAACCTTCATTCCCGGAGCCTTTACCCGCTCAGGTGCCCGTAAGCCCAGCATTGGAATGATAATAAACTTCTAATTTACCTTCACCGAATAACGCTTCTCCTAAAACGCAACCTCTTTACAAAAAGCGCCAACACCGCACCTACTCAATCTCACTGAAAAAATCAATCCGCGGATTGATGCAGCGTAAAACAAACCGTGCAGCCTTTACCTTTTTCTGATTCTATCCAAATACGATCTCGATGCACCTCGATTATCCGTTTCACTATCGCGAGTCCTGCACCGGTTCCCTCGCTACTGCCGTCAACCGTATAGAAAAGGTCGAAGACTTTCTCGTGCTGGCTCTTTTCTATCCCTATACCGTTGTCACGCACGAAGAACACGGTCTCTTCGCCATCCATGCGATAGCCTATTTCTATCTTCGGATGTGGTTGTTCACCCATGTAATTTATACTGTTTGTTATGAGATTCACCAGCACCTCGGCTATTCTCATGCGGTCCACGTGAACAGTAGGTAATGCGTCCGCCACGGCGATTTCAACTCCGCTTGATCTAATCTGCTCGAAAGTTTGCTCCTGCGCTTCTTGAACAATTTCGCCGAACGGTACATCCTCCGGCGGATTCGCTACGCGACCGATACGAGAGAGTTGCAGTGTGTCATTCAGAAGTTTTTCCATCTTCGTAGCTGCTTTTTCTATATACATCATGTCTCTCTCTATATTCTCGCGTTCATTCTGTTCTATATCTTCGCGAAGTATGCTGATAAACCCCTGAATAGTAAGTAACGGTGAATTGAGATCGTGAGAGACGGTATAGGTAAACCGCTCCAGCTCTTTATTCTTCGCTTCGAGTTCTTTATACATACGATCACGTTCCGCCTCCGTCTGCATCCGCTTCCACGTTTCAAGCGCTGCTTTTATCGTTCCTCGTAATCTATCCTTTGTAAGGTGGTCCTTAGGAATGTAGTCAACAGCACCTTCGTGGAGTGACTGAACAGCAAGCTCTTCGTTGCCATATCCGGTAAGCATGATCACGGGTGCTATCTGCTTCGCGACAATCTCCATAAGCCACTCCGTCCCTGATTTCTCGGGCATTAGAATGTCCATTAGAATCAGGTCAATTCGGTCCTTATCCAGTGCATCCTGTATCTCTTCTTCTCGCCCTGCCTCTCTTAATACGTATGTCCCATTAGCACCCGAAAGTAAATAGGTGCGAACAAGTTTACGAAATGCCGGGTCGTCATCACAGACGAGGATTCTACACGGAGCCCCTTCCTTAATCTCTTCTGCCATTTTTAATCCTCTTTTGGTGGTAATTTGCAGATTACAAACCAATAATCTCCTATCTCTTTTATAACATCACGGAATTCTTCCATATCCACTGGTTTCTTCACATAGCCACTGGCATGCAGGTTGTAGCTGTCCAGGATGTCCTGGTCCAACTCTGACGTCGTTAAGATAACCACTGGAATAGTTCTCAAATCCTCGTCTTCCTTTACTTGACGCAGAAATTCTTTGCCACCCATACCAGGCATATTCAAATCCAGCAGAATCAGGTCCGGGCGGGGTACACCACTGCTGTATTTATCTCGCTGGTATAAAAAGTCCAGCGCCTCTTCTCCACTACTCACAATGTAAAGCTCGTTTGCAATTCGCTGTTTTTTCAAAGAGACTTTTACCAGTTTCTGGTCCCCCGGGTCATCCTCTACCAGCAATACGGCAACAGGTTCTAATTTTTTCATTGTATATACTGTATAACTTTTACCTATTTAAGACGCAGATCTACACAGATTTGATTTCTTCTGCGTTAATCAGCGTTAATCTGTGTCAATAATTATTTTTATTTTGATATTATGCTTTCTTGTCTTTTTATATCACCTCCTCTTTACGGGAGAGGGGAAAAAATGTTCCCAAAACTTGTAATTCTCCCGTCTCCATTCTCCTGATTGTGATCACAGCCTTTTTGAATGGCGCACACAGGGTAACGTAAAACAAACCGTGCATCCTTTACTCTTTTCTGATTCTATCCATACACGACCACTGTGCACCTCGATTATTCGTTTTACGATTGCCAGCCCTAGACCTGTACCTCTGTCATTCTTCTCTATTTGATAAAACAAACCGAATGCCTTTTCATGCTGGCTCGGGTCTATGCCTATTCCATTATCCCGGACAAAAAACACCGTTTCACCTTCCTCAACCCGATAACTAATATCAATCTTAGGATTACGTTGTTCACCCATATAATTTACACAGTTCTCAATAAGATTCACCAGCACCTCGACTATCCTCATGCAGTCTACATGCACAATAGGGAAGTCGTCAGCAACAGAGACCTCAATATTGTTAGATTTGATTTTCGCTGCTTCTTGCTCCAGTGCCTCCTGAACAATTTCTTTGTATGGCACGTCCTCCGGTGGGTTTGCTACACGACCAACACGGGAGAGCTCAAGCGTATCCTCCAAAAGGTTGCTCATCTTTTTGGCAGCCTTTTCTATGTAATCGAGGTCTGATTTCACCTTCTCCGATTCACCACTCTCTATATCTTCACGAACTATAGTGACGAATCCTTGAATGCTGAAAAGAGGTGCCCGTAAGTCATGAGAAATCGTGTAGACGAATCGTTCAAGATCCTCCATCAGCCTTCTTTTTTCATCTTCCGCTCTCTGGCGTTTCCAGACTTCAAGTGTTGCTTTAATGGTTCCCAATAATCTATCAGCGGTGAGACGGCTCTTGGGAATGTAATCAATTGCACCTTCATGGAGGGCCTGCACAGCCATCTCTTCACTGCTGGCTCCGGTGAACATGATTACAGGCGCTATTTTCTTTTTTACTATTTCTCTAAGCCACACCATTCCCGATTTTTCGGGCATTAAAATATCCAGGAGGATTATATCAATTCCTCCACTACTCAGGGCGTCCTGGATTTCGTCCGCCCGCCCTGCTTCAAGCAGCTTGAATTTATCACTTTCTTCACCCTGTTGTAAATATGCCCTGACCAATTTACGGTCCGCCGGGTCATCATCGCAGATGAGAATTTCTAACGGCTCCTGATTATTCTCCACCGTCTGCTCATTCGTAATTCGTAATTCGTAATTCTTCATTTTAATTACTCCTCCTTCGGTGGTAGTTTGCATATCATGAACCAGTATTCGCCAATCTCTTTCATGACATTCTTAAATTCCTCCATATCCACTGGTTTTTTCACATATCCACTGGCCTGCAGGTTGTAGCTGTCTATAATATCCTGATCCGAATCCGAAGTAGTCAGGATAACCACCGGAATCCTTTTCAAATTCTCGTCTTTCTTTATTTGATGCAGAAAACCTTTACCGCCTATACCCGGCATGTTCAAATCCAGCAGAATCAGGTCCGGGTGGGGCATGCCATCGCTGTATTTACCACGCAGGTATAAAAAGTCCAGCGCCTCTTCTCCACTACTCACAATATACAGTTCGTTTGCAATTCGCTGTTTTTTCAAAGAAACTTTTACCAGTTTCTGGTCTCCTGGGTCGTCTTCCACCAACAATACAATTGCAGGTTCTATTTTTTCCATCTTTTATTCCTCCTTCTTACGGGAGAGGGAAGAGAGGGGAGAGAGAAAAGATAGGAAAAAAAGCATCGTTTTTATTTCCTATAATCTTGCGATTTATCTCTGGTATGCCTCTTCCGCCAATTTTAGATTCTTTAAAATGTTCCCCATTTTGTGATTCTCCCTTTCCTCTCCCTACCATCTTACCTCCCTCCCTTCTCCGTTCTCCCCTCTCCATTCTCCTCTCTACCATCTCCCCTCTCTCCTCTCCCTTCTGGTATAGTGAACCAGAACAGTGACCCCGCGCCAGGCGTGGACACAACCCCGATTTCGCCTCCATGTTGCTCCACTATCTTCTTACACACCGCCAGTCCAATCCCGGTACCTTTCTTACTGAAATGAAGTTGCTGAAACATCTCGAATATTGTATCATAATGCTCTTTTGGTATACCTATACCATTGTCCTCCACACTTACACGGACCATATTCTCCTCTCGAGAACTCCGAATGGTAATCTCAGGTGCTATTCCATTGTGGTGATATATCAATCCGTTCACAATCAGGTGCCGCATGAGCATACGTATCTGCGTGGGGTCTGCTTGAACTGACAGTAAAGTCTCAGGAATAAAGATGGTACCCCCGGTATCCTCAAGTACTGCTGCTAAATCACTACTCTTTAGCTCTGCGATGACTTTATTCAAATCTACACGCTTCAACTGCTTCTCTTTCGTGATTACGATTGAATAGCTGCGGATGTCTTTAACCAGCTTCTCCATTCGCTGCGAACTATCAATCATGAACTGAAGGTTCTCTCGTTCATCTGCATCCAGCTTACCTTCTACCGATTCATGGAGCATATTGCCGAATACCTGAACCTTTCTCGTCGGCTCTTGCAGATGATGCGATGTAATATACACGATTTTACGCAATTCCCTGTTCGACTGCGTCAGCTTACGGTAGCTTTCCTCAAGCTCTTTTATCAAACCTGTCCGCTCTTCATCCGCCTTCTTCCGCTCGCTAATATTCCCAGCATCACAGACAATACCTTGCAGTTTCCCTTCCTCATCTATTATTACAGAAGCTGAGAAGTTCATCGGAATCTCTCTACCATCCTTTGCTATATAAGTAGTCTCAAAATTCGCGACAGAATCTGCCGCTTCTTTTAGCCGCTTCTCCAATCCTATTCCTTTTGTTTCTTTATCTTGTGTGCCAATAATTTTATTAAATGGCGTACCGATTAACTCCGCTTCACTATATCCTAAAAGGTCAAAAGCTGCTTTATTCGCTTTTACCACTTTTCCCTTCGGGTCTACCACCATAAGCGTATTAATCATTGTGTTCATAATATTCTCGGTCTCCTTTCTCGTCGCAGTCGCCGTATTAATAGCGTTTTTAACACGCTGAGCCATATTGTTAAATGAATCGCCCAATACTTCGATTTCATCACCTGTTTTTATCGCTACTCGATGGTCGAGCTCGCCTCTCGATATGGCTTTCGTGCCCTCCACTAATTGCGTTATCGGTCCAGTGAACTTTCTGGCGAGGAAAAAGGAAAGTGCCCATGCAAAAGCAATTATCCATAAAAAATAGGCCAGCCCTGTAATAATCATTTTATTTGTGGCTTCTCTAACTGATTGCATGGATATACCAATACAAAGTGCTTCCACCTTCCCTGGCTCTCCTATCCCCAGAGGTTGAATGAGAAATTTAATTTCTTCGCCATTGTAAACATAATCCTTTACAAGGCTTTTCCGGGATTCCCATGATATGCTGCCTATCTTCTTCCCGCACATCTCTGGATTGTCAGCCAAATAAATCTCACCTTCGGGATTGACAATCCACCAGAATAAAACGTCTTCCGACGCATTGATCTGATTTAGCGTTCTAAATGGCAATGTCCGTGCGATATAGCCTGCTTCTATGCTCCTCGCAGCCACCTCCGCAAGCCGTTCATTCTCTTCGATTAAATTTCTTTCCATTATCTGCTTTTGCTCGTTTAAAGCCACACCCAGAATGATTGCTACTGATATAATGGACAAAAGCATCATTGCTAAGATGAGTTTGACTAATATACCTCTTCCGCTCAGCTTTTTCTTCCAGCGCATTGTTTTTTATTTCTATCCTATCCTACCCTTCGGTCTTCTCGGAGAATACAATCATCGAGTTCACCAGGTTTCCATGCAGATTCCCTACACCTCGAATGTGCCCCTGCTCGCCAAAGGTAAAAGTGCCGATGAAAGGTGCATCGCCTATCGCAGTCTGGACCAGACTAGGCATTTTAGGTCGCTCATCCTCCGGAATGGCAAGCATTGACCCAGCGCAATAGGTATAGATGCCGAAGGTTACGTCCTCTCTGGAAAGTCTTTCGCTTTCTAAGGCTTTTGTGGGCGTCGTTAGCGCCCTGTTCAAAAGTAGCTCCCAATCTCCGTGCATGAGCATTACTTCGTCTCCTTCCTCTACGTTGACGAACACCTCAAGGGAGTGGTCTGTGGCATTAATAGACAGTGGGTGAATGGAGAGAGTGTATTCCTTTCCCTCTTTCTTTATAACCTTTGCTAAAGGATAGTAGGATGCATCACTGAGAATTGACCCTCCGGTTTCGAGTTCTTCCGCTACTACGGTGCCCCCTGTCCACTCATTATAAACCTCAGCCGCGGCTCGGTTATCAATTTCGTAGATTGTCCTACCCTCTGCCCGGGTAATCGTGCCTCTGCCCTCACTCCTCAAATAACCCGCCTCATAAGCCCAACCAACTTTCAAATCGGTATAAATCACTGCCAGGCTGATTCCGTTGCTATACACGTGCTCATTTGCAAATTGTTTCCATTCCCCGGTTATGGTGTTGTCCCCAGCACTACCGCCGAGCACCGGAACGTCTTTACCTATAACTTCTTCGATACCAGCGAGAAGTTCTTCTTCGTGTCCAACAGAACCGGTCATTAATACGAGTTTTGGCGTGCCTGCTTCACCTCCTTCACCCGCGGCATCAATAGCTGCCTGAATAGCTGCCTTCCCCGCTTCCCTCGCAGAACTGAAATCGTCAATGCTAACGCCTCCAACGCCAAAAGTTATGTCTTCGGCAGCCACTGCCAACAGAGCCAGCGAACCCTTCTCACCGACATGAAAACCTTCTCTGGTTTGAACAGCGAGGCAGGAAGTCCCACCATAGACTTGAACGCCGGGCAATAGCCTTCTCACTTCACTGAGAACCGTATCCGAATCGTAGCCAACGGTAGAGAAGAGAATAGCGACTTCAGGCGATTTGCCACCCAGTTGTGCTCTCACAGAAGAAACAGCTTCTGCCACTGCTGTGGTTTCGTTCGCATTGACACCCCACCCGCAGCCGACGCTTATAACCATTTCTCCACCTGGCTTCTCTTCAGGCGCCTCCGGGACGAGCACTTCTCCTTCTTTCTCTATGCAGCCGGCACTCAGCAATAATACACCTACTATAACTACACCTATGCCTATCTTTTTCCATTTAGAGAAGGGAGAAAAGAGAAAAGAGAAAAGAAAAAGGAGAAGGGCGACTAAAAATCGCTTTCCATTTCCATAATTTCTCTCAGAGATACTTTTTTCATCCCATTTAGATTTTTTAAAACGTTCCCCTTCTTGTAATTTGCCCATCTCTCTCATCTCTCATCTCTCATCTCCCCTCTCCCCTCTCCCCTCCCCCGGCATCGTGAACCAGAACATGGACCCCTCACCTGGCATGGACTCAACGCCGATTTCGCCTTCATGCCGTTCCACAATGCTCTTGCACACCGCGAGTCCAACTCCTGTGCCTTTGTCATCGGCATGAAGCCGCTGGAACATCCCAAACACCTTCTCGTAATAGGCTTCTTCAATTCCTATCCCGTTATCCTGAACTTCAATGCGAACCATACTGCCAGCTTGCTCCCCCCTAATGGTAATCACAGGCGGAACACCCTCACGATGATACTTCAATCCATTTCCTATCAGGTTCTGCATCAACTGGTGCATCTGTGATGGGTCTGCATACACACATGGCAACGGTTCCGGAACCTCTATAGCACCTCCAGCTTCTTCAAGCGGAATTGCCAGCTCCACCTCTCCCAAGTCCTCGACAACCTCGTTCAAATCCACCCGCTCCATCGGCTTCGCTTTCGTTTGCACACGCGAATAGGTAAGCAGGTCGTTAATCAACTGCTGCATCCGTGTGGCGCCCTTAATCATGAAATCGAAATTCTCCTGGTCATTTTCATCCAATTTGCCTGCCAGAGATTCCGTTAATAGCTCGCCAAACATCGCTACTTTCCGTACCGGCGCCTTCAGGTCATGCGAAACGATGTAAGCGAAATCCTGCAAGTCCTTGTTTGATTTATCCAGTTTTTGTGTTAGCTCTTCGAGTTCCTTAGTTGCTCCTTCTGCTACTCTTCTCGCATCATCGAGGTCATAAGCGATGTTCAACGTCGCCTCTCTTGCTTCTTCCAGCTCTTTTGCTCGCTCTTCTAACGTCCTGTTGTTTTCTTCAAGTTTTTCGATAAGTGCCTTGCGTTCCTCTTCCACCTTTCGCTTCTCTGTTACATCTCGGAATACCAGTACCACGCCAATGGTAGTTCCGTCAAAAGCCGTTATAGGAGCGCCGCTGTCCGCAATCGCTTGCTCTGTACCGTCCTTTGCTATGAGAACAGAATGATTGCCAAGTCCCACTACATTACCTGAATGCAGCACCTCCACTACCGGGTCATCAATAGGATTGCGTGTCTCTTCGTTTACTATGTTGAGAATTTCGTGAGAGGGCTGGCCCATAGCTTCGTCAATCTTCCACCCGGTCAATTCCTGTGCCGTGTCGTTCATCACTGTTATCCTCCCCTCAATATCGGTCGCAATTACACCGTCGCCGATGCTTTTCAGTGTGACTGCAAGACGTTCTTGAACCTCTCGCAAAGCATTCTCTGCCTTCTTCCGCTCGGTTATGTCCCTTGCTGTTCCTCGGTATCCTATAAATTGATTATTTTCATCAAAAACCGGTGTTCCACTTGTCTCCATAATTAATATCTTACCACTCCTATGCTTTGCCGGATTTATCAGATTCTCAAAAGTTTTTCTCTGTTTGGCTATTTTAGCAAATTCCTTTTTTATTTTCTTAGCTTCTTCCCCGGGCATAAAATCAAAAAGTGTTTTACCGATTACCTTTTCTGGAGAATAGCCATACACCCATTTTGTAGAAGGGCTTACATAAGTATAAACTCCCTTTGCATCAGTCTCCCAGATTTGTATCGTGTTGCTAACATCTTCTACAAGACCTCTGTATTTTTCCTCTGATTGTTTCAGCTCTTCGTTGCTTTTCGTCAACTCAGCAGTGCGTTCCTCCACCCGCATTTCCAGTTCGTCATGTGCCTTTTGCAGTTTATTCATAGCACGGTTCAGCTCTGCCGCTTGCGCCCCCTGCCTTGCAATAAGCACCACAATCTGAAACAACAAACTCGAATAATTCCAGACCTCCTCTTCGCCCACCACACGCATTCCCTTCGTTTCTTTGGCCAGCAGTTCCGGGTCTATGTTTATTTCCTCAGCTATTCGCCTGATTTCGCTTAATTGCTCATCGGAAAACTTCTGTGGTATAAATTGACCTGCGAACATCGTTCCTTTGTGCTCACCGTTGATGATAATCGGTGCGACAAAATGCCCGCCATGAGCGAAGCAATAAAGAATATTTGGCTCTTTTAACTCAAGTGCCTTCAGGCTCATCTCCATGAATGATTGAAAACAGCGCCGTCTTCCTTCCTCCGTTGTTTGTATCAGGGAACAAAAACTGGTGGGGTTGCTGAATCGTGTTAAAGGCTCTCCCTCTGGTGAGAAAACAACAGAAGAAGTGCCAACTGTTTTTGCAAAGCTGTCCTGAATTGATTGCAGTTCATCGAAGTCTACGAGTTCCTTTAGATTTGCTTTTTTGCTCATTTATCCTCTTTTCTTATCTCTTCCTTGCCTTTTCTCGTTGTATAATAAAGTATATTTTTCTGCCACAGAGTACACCGAGAGCATCGAGTATTTTTCCTTCGTGTCCTCTGTGGTCTCTGTGGCTATCATTTTTGGTTTTTTCTTAAACTTATTCTGGATAGGCTTTGTACGGAAAGCCTTCCGCCGACTTCTCCATGCCAGTGACCATTTGCAGGAATATCGAGAAAGGCATACCCAATCCCAACAGGTTACCGCTCCAGCCTCCGACCGCTCTTGCACCGAGACAAAAGAAAGAACCAGTCAGCTTTTGTTCCAGAAATGGCAAAGCGGTCAGGTCAGCGCATACGCCTCTAATCCCGATGGTGCTCATTTCAAAGCGATTGCCAGAGAGAAAGTTATAGCCCTGAATTGCGAGCAACGCCTGTTTCGGCTTCACTGCTATAATCACCACGTCAGGCGTAATGTCCAGTTTTTCCGCTTGATATGCCACTACCGCATTCATAATATCTGGCTGAATTCCCGGCATTCCAGAAATTGCTTTTAGTGCCGCTCCCAGTGTTTCATAGCGTCCCGTATCATCGTTGCCAAAAAGTGCAAATTGCATGTTTTCACTATCTTTGCAGCCATAGACCAGCCCGTTTGTGAAGTCTACTGGCGAAGCAGGGGTTTCCATTAAATCAGTGTATTTCCGCTTGCCGCTCAGTGGTTCTTTTTGGTACTGATCAACAAGACCAAGAGCAATAGCGGCCGCTGGGCAACCCACGTTCTCTTTATTGATCACCACCACCTCACCTTTCATGGCGGCTATTCTAACCGCTTCACACCACGGAACGCCCTGATATTCCTCGGTTGTTTTCGTGCCCGCCGGGACTACCTGCCCTTTTGGAACCAGTTTTACCCCGACTGGTCGAACCAACGTTTCCCGCTCCTGTTCCCCAAACACATTCATAAATCGCTCACTTGCTTCTTTAAAGCCTATCCCACTACCATTTTCCATTCTTTTCTTCACCTCATATTTCTAATTTCTCATCCTTCACAGACGCAATGCGGTATCGCGGCTTCTCGCCCAATCGTTCATAAAGCAGGTTAATTTCCTTCTTGAGTTCTATCATCACCAGCTCACGGTCAACCGCCAGTTTGTTAAATCTTTCCAGGTCATCGGTCCTCTTCCTCAGTTCCTCTTTTGCACGTTTACGGTCGGAGATGTCCCGGAATACTACCATGTCCGCAATTTTTCCCATGTATGTAATCAGTGCGGCATTCACCTCGTACGACATTTTTCTTCTGTCCTTCAGGAGCACCTCGACCTCATACGGCGCCACATCCTGCCCCTTCGTCCGTTTCGCCAGATTCTCTGCCATGAGTGCTTTGCTCTCATCTGTCACGATCTCAAGCTGTAAGAAGTTTCTGCCCAGCAGTTCTTCTCGCTTGAACCCCGTGATCTCTTCCACCCTGTCGGTAACCGCCAGGAATACGCCTTCGCTGTCAATTATCACCACGGGGTCCACCATGTGGTTGAATAGCATCTGGAAATGCTGCTTCGAGTTCTCTAAATCCTTCTTCGCACGCTTGCGCTCAGTGATGTCTCTCACCACCGCCAATAAATGCCTCTTGCCCTTATAATTAAATTCGGCTCCCATGACTTCGATATTAAATGGGGTGCCGTCCTTACGGACATCTATTGATTCAGCATGAAATTCACCAGTCTCCTGAATGTCCCTTTTGAATTGCTCAAAAAGATGGTAATAATCGGGGTGGACTATATCTTTGTCCGAGAGTTTTATCAACTCCTTATAAGGATAACCATACATTTTGCATGCCTGCGGATTACCCTCTACAATATTACCGTCATGGTCAAAGATGAGAAATGAATCGGTAGTTGAATTAAAGATGCTGCGATATTGTGCTTCACTCTCCCGCAACTCATCCTCTATCTGCTTCCTTTTAAAGAATCCCGGTATCTCATATTTTTTAACTTTTGTTGCTAACTCCGGCTCTTTATTCAAATACGCTCTTATATAGCCTTCTATTTTCGAAGGGTGCGCCATTATAAATCGGCATACCTCATCCCCCTTCGCCTTACACAATATCTCGGCTGTAACCAGGGGCATGCCAAAACTTTCCTCACACCACCCAGAGGAATAACCCGCATTCATCACGCATACGGGGCAATCGCTCCTCTTTCCCGCTTTCTTCCACGCATCAGCCTCAAAAGAAAAGGTATGGTCATAGATAAGGTAGAAATCTTCGTCTGGTGTGGGTCTTGATTCAGGAAAAATATCAACAAACGCCCAACCGGAATGTGCGAAATGGACCGGTCCCGCCGAGAGTTTTTCAATCGGGTCCTTCAGTTTCATTTTAATATGGAAGTTTCTCGCATCTGCCTTCCCGATGGCATGGGCTATATCAAAGAGAAGGTTCCGAGCGACATTAAGCGCTTCTTCCTCTCCCTCTTCTTTGTATAAATTCTTTACCGTATCAAAGAAGTCAACCGACATGGAAGCTGCCCGTATTAAAATATAACGCTCGCCAAATATCTCAATAGTGCCCTTTGAGGGCTCTTCTTTCTTTTCCTTAAAATAATTACTCACGTACTCGTGAGCCTTTAGAAATATCGGCTCAAAATCCGTGGGGACCTTTACTGTGTCTAACATAGTCCCCCTAATCTTATATCCCGCCCTCCCGTATGGGCATTTTTCCTTCGCATCTTCCCACGAATCCCATATCCGCAAATCCTTAATACCACATGCAGCTTTTGAGTATTTTATTTCCCCGCACTTACGAAATGCGTGACTTCGTAATTTTTACCGTTGTTAATATACTGCCCCTCACTGCCTTATATTTATCTCGTGTCAATTCGTATATAGCCCTTGCCAGGGCATTGCACTGAGTGGAAGGGTCGCCGTTCTTCGTGATGTATCTTTCCGCACCCTTCTTCAATGCTTCTTTCGCAAATTCTGGACCGCCTGTACCGGAGAAGAAGATAAAGGGCATATCTGCGTTTCTACTTTGCCTCAGCGCTTCCAAAAAGTCCATTCCGTTCATCCCCGGCATATTATAATCGGAAACAACGACATCGAAATACTCGTTTTCCAGTTTCTCCACCGCTTCCTCTGGAGAAAGCATACTGACAATTTCAAAATCGCTTCCCGCTTCCCGCTTCAGGTATATCCTTGTTATCTCCAGATGTGCCGGCTCGTCATCTACATGCAAAACTCGTATCGGCATCACATTCATGTACTGAAAATCTTTTATCATTTTTCGTCACCTATTTTTAACCTTTAGTTGAAAGGTGCATAAAAGTTTTGTTGTTCGTTACAGTATTATACAAAAAGTGTGTAAAAGATAATCGTATATAGTTAAAGTTTTTTTGGTGATATTAACAATTATTCTGGCATTGCATTTGTTTAGCTAACCAGAAGATTACACATTTTTTCACACAACCTTTCTTTTGCAGTTTGTTTAATCAACGAAACCAAAGAATTCCATGTTCCTTAAACATTTTTTGGTAAAGCTTTTTGCGTGCAAAAATATCTGTGTTAATCCCTTGAATTCGCAGACTAAGAATGAGGCGATTACTTGCCCCACCTCGTCGCAGAACGGTACGTGAAAGTTCCCCTTCATACCGCTTAAGCATTTCATAACCCTTTCTGTATCGGGCAGCAGTTTGGTTTAACTGCTTTTATAATTCTGGTTTGCTGCCTGTTAACATATTCTACAATATTTTTTCAGTCGATTCCAGCCCACGGGGGTTTTGATTAAATGCCTGTAACTATACTTTTCTCGAAGATCCAGGGTAGTTTCCTGTATCAGTTAAACCCAATATCATCATCTCTATCTCTATTTAAATACAACGTTACGATGTAACACCACTAAATATCCGTGTATTTTTCAAAGAAACTACCTACAATAGTCTTTTTCTCATTTTGATAGCGAATTCACGCACTTTTTCAAAGTCCTTATCCTTTTGTGATTTGAAAAACGCATGCAAAATTATACGAACAACCTCTGACTTTGTCAGTTCGATGTCTTTTGAGTTACTTGCAATGTATTCCACGCGCTCTGCAATACTCACATCTGCCCTTGTTAGTATTACTTTATCCTTTTCCATTAGTTGTTACATTGTAACAGGCGCTATATAAGCTTTTTGATATCAAATCTGACAAAAATATACCTCTGGAAACTACCTTGGTTTTTGGAGT
>JAPWVK010000173.1 GCA_029241965.1 Candidatus Methanophagales archaeon | reverse complement strand
TTCCTTATATTTAGAAAATACTATCGCAAATGAGTACAAAACGGTTTTAAATAACTATAACAAAAATTATCTGAAAAAGGGGTAAAAATAGTAAATTGATTTATTAATGGGGATAGGATAGGTCTGCTTCCAGAGGCTCTCGTTAGTTTCTTAACATTAGTTCCATCTGCATTCATCACATATATCTCAGGATCGCCATCCCTATCCGAATCGAAGGCGATCTTGCTTCCATCTGGTGACCATGCAGCATCAAATTCATCAGCTGAATTACTTGTTAGCTTCTTGACATTAGTGCCATCTGCATTCATCACATAAATCTCAGAATCGCCATCCCTATCCGACTGAAAGGCAATTTTGCTTCCATCTGGTGACCAATCTGGATACGAATCAAGTGCGGTATTACTTGTTAGTTTCTTAACACTTGTTCCATCTGCATTCATCACATATATCTCAAGATCGCCATCCCTATCCGAGTTAAAGGCAATCTTGCTACCATCTGGTGACCAATCTGGAGAAAAATCCATTGCTGAATTACTTGTTAGCTTCTTAACATTAGTGCCATCTGCATTCATTATATATATCTCGGGATCACCATCCCTGGCCGATCCAAAGACAATTTTCTTGCAATCAGGAGACCATGATGGGTGCATATCCGGCACAGTATTACTAGTAAGCTTTTTAACATTAGTGCCATCTGCATTCATTATATATATCTCCTCATCGCCATCTCTGTCCGAATTAAAGGCAATTTTGCAAACTGAATCATCGGTTGCTGCAATGTCAACTGGGAGTTCAAGTTCAGATACGCTCGTATGGTTAGCGATAACGGCACCGCTAAGTATATTCCCCTTAGCGTTCTCGTAGAGTGCTTTAGCTGCGATAGCATCCTTCACATCCGTTGCGTTTTCATCACTTGATATAACAGGCAGAACCGCCAGAACAGACATCATTATTATCGCCGCTACCACTATTGCAATTTCTTTCTTCATTTTTTTCTTTTTTCACCTCCTAATTTTTTATATCGCTCTTTTATCTTATGCGAGCTTTATTGCAGGTATCCAACCATTGTATTCTTTCCCATTCGCATCTACGAACGAAGTGCAGTTTATCCAGCCCTTTGCCGTTGACAGTGCATCCGTATGATGAATCTGTGGATACGAGCCGGTTCTTATTTCATAGTAGTATTCTTTATCTGCGAATAGCGTGAAAGGGTTGTCAAAGGCTATGCTATGCCAGTTGCCTTGATACTCATCCCAAAAAGCTTCTTCACCCGTCCATGTATCGTTCCATATCTTTGCGTATTCGGTATGCCCGCCAGTGCCTGCGCAGGGATAGGTGTAAAGTGAGGATACAGTAATTGTTTGATTCGGTGTGAGTGTTCCGCTGTGTGTGCCGGAAATGGATGGATATGGATTGGCGGGCGGGCCTGTATCAAAGACCGACAATTTTATCGTAAATGTGCCATCATTAACAGTGCGCGGTATTGCGTTAGCACTGGCATCGCCTAATTCCTTAACGTCAAGGTCTAAAGAGCTACTCTGTCCTGCACTACCTACTGCTTTCAGCGTGACGTACGCAAAAACAAAATCACCCGTCTTTCCCGTTGCTGAGAACCAGTTCATCTTCATCACGCCTGCTGCATTGTCTATCGCAGGTGTTATCGGACTGAGGTCTCCTTCTGATATGCTCTCCACGATCACAACATCTTTGTTATACGATAACCAGATGTTGGCGGTTGCTAAATTGGTGACATTTGTGATGCGAATTGGCACGGTATCCGTTGAACCCGGGGCTGCGGATGCTGATTCGATTGTCACTGTTGCTTCACCATCTCCACTTATGCAACACCAGCTCGGTCCCGTGTCCTTTTTGGTATTACTTGTTAGCTTCCTAACATTTGTTCCATCTGCATCCATCACATAAATTTCATAATCACCGTCACGCTTTGAGGCAAATGCAATCCTCGTGCCATCTGGAGACCATGAAGGCACATAATCGGTATGGTAAGGGTCGTTCGTCAATCTAACTAAGTTGTTCCCATCGGGATCCATAATATATATCTCGCCATTTACTTCATACGTGCCTGGAGTTGTTTCATGGTAACCATGGCGGAAAGAATAAAACACTATTTTGTCACCAACAGGAGACCAAGCTGGTTTACAATCGTCCATCTTATAGCCTTTTGAATATGCTGGCGAAATCAGCCTTCGCTTGTTAGATCCATCAGCAGAGTTCATCACATAGATTTCTTGTTCCCCGTTGCGTTCTGTGGAAAAAACAATCTTGCTACCATCGGGAGACCACGCTTGGTTACTAATATAGGCATGAGGGTCAGCAAGAGACTTAATATCAGACCCGTCTGCATTCATCACATAGATACCTGTATTTAAAAGAGAACTCCCCGATTTGAATGCAATCTTCTTACCATCAGGACTCCACGAAGGACCCAAATCTACGATCGAATTCTTAGTAAGCTGCACTACATCAGAGCCATCGGAGTTCATAACGTAGATTTCCCGATCGCCATCTCTATCTGAATTAAAGGCAATCCTGCTTCCATCCGGTGACCATGCTGGGTACCAGTCTGCTGCCGTATTATTCGTTAGCTTCTTAACATTAGTTCCGTCAGCATTCATCACGTATATCTCATCATCGCCATCCCTATCCGAATAAAATGCAATCTTGCCACCCGAATCGCCAGCAACTGCAACGTTAATTGGATGTTCGCTTTTGTCGCCATCTCTATCGGAGTAAAAGGCAATCTTCTCAACTAAATCGTCGTTTGCTGCAACGTCAATTGGCAGTTCGCTTTCAGATACGCCCGTTTGGTTAGTGATAATAGCACTGCTAATTATCTCGCCATTAGCGTCATAATTTTTATTCACATTCGTTGCGTTTTCATCACTTGATATAACAGGCAGAACCGCCAGAACAGACAACAATATTATCGCTGCTACCACAATTGCAATTTCTTTCTTCATTTTTTTCTTTTTACCTCCTAATCTTTTATCTTTTTCCGTTTCCCTAAATTTCTATAGCGACTGAAAGTCGCATATCGCGGGTTGGCCGAAGTTATATAAAAGGTTTGCGTTTTTTAAATCTAAAATTCTTCATCTTCTATCAACTTCACAAGCACCTTCTCTAAATCCACCTTACTCTTAGCAGCATCCGCGACTATTTGTTTATAGTCCAGCTCTTCATCGGCGATTATACCATGTGCATAATTATCCACCGTGCTTATATTCGCATATCGAAGCCCCCATTCCTTCGCAAGTGTCGCTTCTGAAGCCATATTCATGCCCACTATATCCGCATAGTTTTTCATGAAGTTTATCTCAGCACGGGTTTCGAGTCGTGGTCCCAAGGTCTGGAAATAAACGCCTTTCTCCACGAGCTTTATGTTCAACTCTTTCGCTGCGTTTATTATTGCAGTCCTCAAACCTTCGTCCAGACCCGGCGTGATATGCGTGAGTTCGTCATCATAAATGGTGGGTATGCTGCACAGGCTGATGTAGTCGTGAGGGACAACCAGAGACCGCGGCGTTATATCACGCTTTAAACTGCCGACTGAGGTAGCACCCACGATTCTTTCTACGCCCAACTCCTTGAATGCAGATATAATAGCTTTATATTTTATCCGATGTGGTGGGATATTACTTTCCTTACCATGCCGGGGGATGAAGACGTACGCATCAGTAACGAGAAGGTAAACTGAGCCGTATATTGTCTCAGCCTCTTTCTCTTCTGCACCTTCAAGTAACTTCGTGCCAAATAAACTTGTTCCGCCAATGATGCCGAGTGTTGTCATATTATGTCACGCTCCTAAGTTAATCGCAGGTATCCAATCGGTGTATTTTTTATATCAACACCTGTGTTCTTGTGTGCCTCTTTCTCCGCCTCACTCATGCTCCGTCCTATGCCAACAACCTTCTTAGCTACATTTGCAACCCATCTCTCAGGGTATTTCCTCATCAATTCTGAGTAGTTCTCTTCCCCCCCCATTTCATGTCATCCCAAAATTCCTTCGGTTCTATTTCCATTTCTCTTCACCTCCTGTATTCTCGCCATTCATATTTTAGTCCTCTCCTTTTCTCTTCAGTCGATGCCACATCCCTTTAACCTGCCGAAGCCACCAACCTATTTAAGACTCCTATAATCTTCCCAAAACTAGCTCGCTTAATCTCCCCCAACCGCTTCACCACGATCAACTGGCTCAACGAATAAATTTTGTCTGCCCTTACCATACTGACTTCAGGTAAATTACCCGTTTCCATGTCATCCTGAGTGATTAACAGGCTGTAATCCTTCTTTTCTATGTTGGAGGTAACTGCTACGACGACGATGTCTTCTGTCTTTTGATTGTAAAGGTTGTTAGAGATTACGATTACAGGGCGTTTCTTTTTAGACTTTAAGTCACTGAAAGGAATGGGAATTAAAGCCATCTCTCTTTGTCTTAACTTATACATCGTTCCATACCGCGTCATCAATGGGATTGTCCCAAAAGTCTAAACTACTCTCTGACGCCGTAAGCAAGTCCCCGTTCTCTCCCTCCTCCAGCGGAACTACTATTATTTCTGCTCTTCTACCTTTTAGCCTCCCCAGTTCCGGTAACTCTATTCTGCCCCCTTCCCTTATCTTCACACAAAATTTTAAGGCCTCCATTTCTTATTCTCCTCCTCTTTATTACACCTACCTTTTAATATTATTCTTTTATTCTCGCCATAATCTTATCGCGGGTATCTGGTCATCGTATTTCTTGCCATTCACATCTGTGAACACGGTGCAGTTTATCCAGCCGTTCGCAGTTTGCAGTTCGGATTCGTGATGAATCTGCGGATACGAGCCTGTGCGTATGCAGTAGTTGTAAGTTTCGCCTGCTACAAGCGTGAACGGTTCACTAAAAGAAATGTTATGCCAGTTTCCAACGTAACCGTTCCAGGTTGCGTTCACATCCAACGTTTCGTTCCATAATCTTGCGTATTCCGTATGACCACCGGTTCCGGGGCATGGGTAGGTATACAGCGTGTGGACTAGGATATTATTTGTGGCCTTTATTGTGCCGTTGTGTGTGCCGGAGATGCTTGGGTATGTTCCGGGTCCTGTGTCAAATATATTTTCTTCTGTTGGTGCAAGGTAATTCCCAAAAGGCACCACTAACGGGTGGTAGTCCTTATCGGTATCTATGCTGTAAGGATGATCCCAAATACCATCGTTATCAGCGTCAACATCCGTGTAATCATCCCAGTAGTTACCTAAGTAGTTCTCGTAAGTTGTTCCGTTATATGTGTAGGTTATTTTTGATGTGAAGTTCCAGATGTTGGTTGCTCTGTTAGAATAGGCATTATTATTGTTATCTATAAGGCTGTTAAAATAGATATTGTTATTTGAAGAGAATTCAAAGCTAATACCGGCGTTGTTTGCGGCACCCAAAATATTATTGTTTGAGATGTTATTTCGGGTTATTGTGTTGTTGTTGCAAGAAGAATAGAAGTGGATTCCGGCTCCACCATTGTTTGAGATGCTGTTGTTGGTTATGATGTTGTTGGAAGAATAGATAAGTTTTATGCCTTCATCGCCATTGTTTGAGGCGTTGTTGTTTGCTATGAGGTTATTAGAAGAATCATCCAATGTAACGCCAGCATCTCCGTTTGTAGAAATGCTATTATTTACTACGATGGTATTGGAGGAAGATAGAAGTTTTATGCCGGCGATACTGTTATTTAAAACATTATTGTTATAAGCTGTGCAATTATTTACGTGAAAGAGCTGTATCCCTGACGGCGGTAAATAAAAAATATCGTCCCAATACGCACCTTTCAACGTAAACCCACTTATGTTTACATAATTAGCAGTTACGTTAAACACATGGTCATTAGGATTCGCCGCCTGAACAATCGTATCTTCTGGATTTCCTGAGGTTGACATAATCGTCAACGATTTATAAACATCCACATTCTCTGTATAAGTCCCAGCATCCACCGTTATTATATGCCCACCTAAAGTATCTGAATCATCAATCGCAGCCTGAATCGTAGAGAAGTTCTTGCCTGTGTTCAAGTTGTGGACTGGTTTTGCTTCTGCCTTCTCTCTTATCTGTATCGTTGTATTTACTGTATTCTCCCTTCTTTTGTCTCCATCACTGTCTGTTACAACTAAAGTTACCGTGTAGTTACCAGTGGAAGAGTAAGAATGATTTATTATTTTCCCGCTCCCTTCTTCTCCGTCACCAAAGTACCACTTATAGGATACAATCAAAGCATCCGGGTCAAGTGTGTATGAGGAAGAAGCATCAAACGTTATATTTTGACCCGCGAAAGGATCTTTTGGGTAGTAAACGAAAGCTACTTTCGGTACAAATTCCGAGGGTAATATCAAAAATGGTGATGCAAAACCTTCTTCTAACATTTCTGCATTCAGGTTCGTATCATTAACATGAACAACCGCTAAAATCCTATTATATTTATCGTATTGCCTTGAATCATCTACATCGAATTCCACCTCTTTCCCCAGGCAATATTTTTCTACAAATTCTTTTGCCGTCTTCCCGTCTTCAGTATCAATTTCTGGTGCGTCTATGCAATCAAGCCGCAATCTTTGTAAACCTGCTTTTTCCACTGGTGAAATGTCAATTGTATCTCCATCCTCAACGTAAACCACTTTTCCACTTCTTATTTTACCCTTTTCCAAATCTTGTAGCGTATATATCCAATAGCCATCCGGATTCATTTTCCAGAAACGATTATCATTGTCATTGTCGCTTTTAACTGGTGTTCTGTCAATCTCTTCTCCTTTTTCATCTTTGAGTATTATCGATTCATCATCATTGTCAAGCCATTGAGAATCATAAATGTAAGTCCAATATCCATTTGAAGGAAGGGTGACATTATCTATTTTTACCGTAACTGTGGTTCCATGAGTTGATGATAATACCCAACCACTTACGTTTATACTATTATTTGCAGGATTATAGAGCATGACCCATTCTTTACCAGTATCTTTTCCCTGCGGGTTCTGGTCAAAGGCATTTATCAAAACGCTCATATCTGAACGATTTGAGGTGCTATTCATTGAGTTATCAACTGCAACACAAAGCGTTACGCAACTTAAAACCATCATTAATACAACTAAAATCGCAAATGCATTCCGAGTGCCTTTATTTTTCATATTTACCGCCTGATTTATCTTTCTCATTCATTTTTATCCCCCACTATCAAATTTTACTCATTTAACGTCCTATTCAAACCATTCTATTGCACTCCTTAAACAATCAAAAAAAATCGTATATTCATCTTGCGTGATTAGCCCCTTCATCAGCGCAATATCTAATACATCCCCTGTTCCAATCAACTCACCCTTAAATACCTCCGATAGGCTATTAACAACCTTTATAAAAGCTCGGTCATCGGCGATTATCTTATCAGCATCCAGTTCTATAGCCAGCGAAAGGACTTCTATCTCCCAATCGTGGATACCCCTTAACATCCTGTCAATTTCCAGACGTTCTTCCAGCGTTTGAGTCATTATCACACCAAGGTCTATGTTTATTGTTCTCGCTACTATCCAAGCCCCACACGCATTCTCTATTTCTTGGGCATCAGAATAACCTTTTGCAAGTCCTGCCTCAACCGCCTCTTTATACACTTCTTGTGGTATGTAAACCTGTTCAAAGAGTTCTTTCAGTACATATAGCAGATTCCCCTTTGCTAAATATATCAATGGGGTCGTATTACTCACCGCCTTCACCGTTCATTCTCCACACCTGAACAGAGATGTCCTTTTCCTTCAATCGGTCTATCATTTCCCTAGAGGAGATCCCCAGTATCCCGGCAGCCTTCCACAAAGATATTTCCCCTATGGAATACATTCTGATAACTTCCTTCTCGGTTCCTTCGTTTAAAATTGCTCTCATCATTTCTGTGGTCTCAATCCCTTCAATCTTTGCTATTTCCACAAGTGGATAAATTTCCTTTCCTTCTATCCTTAATGACAATCCCATTTTCTTCCCCCCTATAATTTCTGCAATCTCAACATTTTTCTGTATAATACAAATATATTTTCTCTTTTATTTTTCTCCATAAGTATTACGCTAATGATATAAGCAGGTATCCAATCAGTGTACCGTTTCCATTGGCATCAAATTTTTATTTCAAACCTTAACTTCGAATTATTTTAGGGAATATATACCCTGCAAATGTCTTAATCCATGTCCATTACCTTTTTGGGGATTTCAGGTGCCATCTTTCTATGTCCCCCCTATTGGGGCGTATAGGGGACATGATTTATAAAGATT
>JAPWVK010000172.1 GCA_029241965.1 Candidatus Methanophagales archaeon | reverse complement strand
AATGATGAGATAAATGACGTACACAAAAGAACAAGCAAAGCAAAAGTTTGGAGAACTCGTTGAGCGATTCAGGCGTAATCTCGACGTTTACAAAAAATCGTCGTATAACGAAGCGCAAGTAAGAATAGAATTCATTAACCCGTTCTTTGAAGCGCTTGGCTGGGACGTGAGCAATAAACAGGGCTTTGCAGAGCAATACAAAGAGGTCATTTACGAAGATGTAATAAAAGTCGGGCGTTCAACCAGAGCACCGGATTATAGTTTCAGAATTGGCGGTCAAAGGAAGTTCTTTGTCGAAGCGAAGAAACCTGCGGTGAACATAAAAGAGGACGTCAGCCCGGCATATCAACTGAGGCGGTATGCGTGGAGTGCAAAACTGCCGTTGTCGGTCGTAACGGATTTTGAGGAGTTCTCGGTTTTCGACTGCAGAATCAAGCCCAATCCAAACGACAAATCCGGTGTGGGGCGAATCGCGTACTACACGTTTGAGGATTATCTCGACAGCGATAAGTTTGATGCGATATACGACGTATTTTCAAAAGAAGCGGTGCTCAAAGGTGGTTTTGATAAGTACGCAGAATCAACCAAGGGTAAGAAAGGCACTGCAGAAGTGGACAGCGAATTTCTAAAGGAGATAGAGAGCTGGCGAGAACTGCTGGCTAAAAACATCGCACTCAGAAATCCTGACGTGTCCATTTACGAATTGAACTATGCGGTGCAGAAAATCATTGACAGAATAATTTTCCTGCGGATTTGCGAAGACCGAGCAATCGAACCGTACGGGCAGTTGCAGACGATAGCGGAATCTGGTGACGTGTACACGCACTTGCTGAACCATTTTAGACTTGCGGAATCGAAATACGACAGCGGGATATTCGATTTTGACACGGACAGGATAACGCCGGGGTTGAGAATTGACGACCGCGTTTTGAAGACGATTATTCAAAGTCTGTATTATCCGAAGTCGCCGTATGAATTTTCGGTGCTCGGCGTAGAGATTTTAGGGAACGTGTACGAGCAGTTTCTGGGTAAAGTCATCCGGCTGACCGCAGGGCATCAGGCGAAGGTGGAGACAAAGCCGGAAGTTAAAAAAGCGGGTGGCGTGTATTACACGCCGCAATACATCGTGGATTACATTGTGAAGAACACGGTGGGTAAATTAGTTGAAGGGAAGGGGAAGCCGCCGGAAGAGATTGCGGAGATTAAAATTCTGGATCCGGCGTGTGGCTCAGGCAGTTTTTTGATTGGTGCGTACACGTATTTATTGAGGTATCATCTGGACTGGTACGTGGGGAACGAGCCGAAGAAGCATAAAGAGGCGGTATTTCAGGTTCGCGAGAACGAATGGTATTTGACTACGGCGGAGAAGAAGCGGATTCTTTTGAATAGTATTTTTGGCGTTGATATTGACCCGCAGGCGGTAGAGGTAACGAAATTGAGTTTGCTGTTGAAGGTGCTGGAGCACGAGAGCCGCGAGAGCATAGACCAGCAGGTGAAGTTAGGGCTGGAGGGTGTGCTGCCGAATTTGGAGGGTAATATCAAGTGCGGGAATTCGTTGATTGGGGTGGATTATTACGAGCAGCAGCAGGAAATGCTGTTTGATGAAGCGGAGATGAGGCGGGTTAATGTGTTTGACTGGGATGATGATGTGAAAGGGTTTGGAGGGATTATGAAACGTGGTGGCTTCGATGCGGTAGTGGGGAATCCGCCGTATGGGGCTGAGTTTTCTCAAGATGTTCGTCACTTTCTCTCCCGTAAATATCGAGTGCCTGTTCCAATTACAGACTCCTTTGTGCTCTTCCTCATTAAAGCTTTAAACCTTGTTCGGATAGGTGGCCGGCAAGCTTTTATTTTACCTTCAACATGGCTCTATATGCCGTCATATGTTGATCTGAGAAAATTACTTCTCTCAAACATTACCGTTGACCAGATAGTACTATTCCGAAGTCCTGTTTTTGAAAACGTTACCGTCGAAACTTGCATAGAAACAGTTGTAAATAAAAAACCCACAAGTGTGCGAATCCAATTTAAAGAGGTATCCAACAAACCAAGCTCATTCGAGGGCTCTGTAGAAATTCTTTCGCAAGACCAAGTACTCGCTCAGAAGGAATCAAATCTGTGCCAATCTAAGTACGGCTCTGCACAAGCCCTATTTAAAAGGATATCTGATGAACACCTGCGTCATGGAGATTTAGCTACTATAATTTGCGGTCTTACGCCCTACCGAAAAGGTAAGGGTAAGCCGCCACAGAGTCAACACACAGTGAAGAACCGGGTATTTGATGCTGACCTCAAGAAGGATATAACTTATCGTCAATACATTATGGGACGTGATTTTCACCGATACACTTGGCAATTGCAAAAGGAGCGTTGGATACGCTACGGCGATTGGCTTGCCGAACCTCGATACAAAGCACCTTTTGATGACTCAGTCAAAATTGTTATCCGACAGACTGCTGATTCGATTATTGCCAATATGGATACCAACCAATATTTGTCTCTTAAAAATGTACATAACCTACGCATAAATGATAATAGACTATCGTACCCCTATCTTCTGGGCTTACTGAACTCAAAACTCATTTCTTGGTGGTATCAGGGGCTAATCCCTGAGAAAGGCCGCGTTTTTGCGGAAGTAAAAGTAGTGAATCTTAAGAAACTACCAATCCGCACCATTGACTTCTCAAACCCAGCCGAAAAAGCACAGCACGATAAACTCGTAGCTTTGGTGGAGAGCATGCTTGAACTGCAGAAGAAATATCACGATGCGAGAATGGAGCGAGATAAAGAGCTTTACGAACGGCAGATAAAGATCGTTGATACGGAGATTGATAGGTTGGTTTATGATTTGTACGGGCTGACGGAGGCGGAAGTGAAGATGGTGGAGAGGGGGTGAGTGAAGAGGTCATGCCATTTGCACTGTTATTGTGTGTATCTTCTTTGTCGCAGTGGAAAGTTGAAACGAGAAAAGTTTTATATGCGAATAAACTCTAAAAAGAGTTGGTGGTTAAGAGTGAACGTAGAGACAGCAGTAATGGGGGTGAGGAAGTGCTATGCCAGTAAACATTAACCCGATACTTCCGCTTTCCTACAATCTCGCTGATGGGAAAAAGAAGCATGTTCTATTTTGCGGAGCAGGGGTATCAAAAGATGCTAGTATCCCCACCGGCTGGCATGTCCTCTTAGAGGCATTAAGACGCATCAGGGCTCAAGAGGATGGCGAGAGCAAGGAATATACTGACAAGGAAATGGAAGCTTACTATGAAAAGAACTTTAAGGATTCTACTTATTCTGAGATCATTGAAAGTTTATTTCCTTCACGAGAGGAACAAAGAGAGTTTTTAGAGAAATTCTTTGAGAACAAAGCACCCGGGAAAGCTCATAAGTTAATTGCTGAATGGGTAAAAGCAGAGTTAATCCGATTTATCATCACAACTAATTTTGACTCTTCAATCGAACATTCGCTAGATGATGCAGGGTTAAGGGGAAAATATTCTGTTATTACAGATGGAGAGCAAGTCTTGACAAGCAAGCCATGGAATCATGTAGAGAATTGCCGCATTTATAAGGTTCATGGCACTATTGAACAAGGAGTGATAAAGAACACCAAAAAGGATTTGGAGAAATTAAATGACGCTATTGAAAGAGATTTCTTAGACATTATCGAAAGACACGGCGTAATTGTGTTAGGCTATGCAGGTAATAAAGAGGATAAGGCTGTGATGGATGGTTTCAGCAAAAGGAGATTTAAAGGGTACACTCTTTTTTGGACTGTTCACGACAATCAAATTAATGACAATGTAAAAGAGTTAGTAGAAAGGCAAGATGGTCGTTTTATTGATATACAAAGCGCTTCAGAGTTTCTGGAAGAAGTTTTGAATAGGGTCGAAATTGCAAGAAAAGGAACTGAACAGACTTCGGAGGCGGTCGCACAAGTCAGGTTCAAGAATCTAATTACATCCAGCCCGGATATTGAGATAAAACAGACCATTGATGAAGAAAGAAGAAAACTCAAAAAATATTTTGAAAATATCTTAGCTGAAGTAGATGAAGGAAATTACGAATCTCTATGGGACGGATACTTAAAGATTTTCAATTATTCACTGAACTTTTTGAGTTTGGCCGAGCAGATAATTAAATACCAAAACAAATATTGGGAAAGGATATTGCCCCTATTTGAAGAAATTCAATCTTTGAATAAAAATCAAAGTCAATATGGCAAAGAGGGATTGGTGAACTACTATTTCTTCACTCTATTGGAAATCATTGGAGGGATTTTATTAGAAAATAAGGCTTTCAAGCTACTTCATTCTTTATTAGAGATAAAAAGATTGAATTACACAAAAGATGGAATGGAACCGATTTTAGATTGGGATACTTATGCGCGTTTCATCGAAGTAAAAAATGAGGAGGAGGCGAAAGAAAAGGGGAGAAAGTGGCTTGTTCCTCACATGCATTACCTATGTCAATTAATAGAAAGTCAAGATATTCCGTTTGAATATGATTTGAGAGAGCGAATAATAGATGTTGATTTGCTATACTTTGTATATTCGGTTATACCTCCAATGGATCGGTATTCTCCTTATTGGATCCCACAATCATCCGTTTATTTGAGAGGGTTTTCCTCGAAGTTGTTTAAAGGGATAAAATATGACGAAACGTTTGGAACTGCGGTAGCCAATGAGTTTTTTAATATAAGTTATGAGGAGCTTGTTGAAAAATTAGGAGAGGCAAAAGAGATTTTTAACACGAAAGTAATAGGTAGCTTTCATACACCTTGGGTAGGTAATCCGTTTGAGGATTTTTGATGAACAGATGAAAATATACCTCCAGCCGAAAAAGCAAAGCACGATAAACTTGTAGCTCTGGTTGAGAAGATGCTCAAACTGCAGAAGAAATTTCACGAGGCAAGAATGGAAAGGGATAAATAGCTTTACGAACGGCAGATAAAAGTTGTTGATACGCAGATTGATCGGCTGGTTTATGATTTGTATGGGCTGACGGAGGAGGAGATAGAAATAGTGGAGAAATCGCTATAAATAGCGTGGCTATAAATGCAACAATCCAAACAACTTTTCAGCTTTTCTGTCTTCTCAACAACCTTTTCCAATCCACTATAACCACTATAACCCCTGCGATTAATGTCGATAACTAAACATAACAATAGCGAGAGAATAAGCGAGCTTTCTGATGTTCAGATATTATCGCCTTCGCTTTATAGAAAAATCCTATCTAAAACTTCTTATGTGGAGGTGAACAATATATTAACAAGATGCCCAAGCCAAAAAGACGCAGGTCAACAAAAGAGCGACTGATGCCATTTCGGCAGCAAGTAGCACGTATAAAACAATACCTTAGTAATCGTGGCATAAGTTCACGTATAGGCGAGATAGAAGATTATATGAGTCCTGACCTGCATTATGATGAAAACAAGACGGCGGTATTGGATGTTTTCGGGATGCGCATGGGACACCGCTACACAGACGTGGAAGCATTTATCGCACAAGCACAGATGCGGGACGATGAACGCAGCGAACACGCACAACTTATAGACTATCGTAAAAGAGCAATACACACGTGGACGCCACGAGAAGTTTTAAAAGACCTATCGAAGGCGGATAGGTGGTTTAACTTTCCTAATCGCTTTGATATTGTGGGGATAGACGTAAAGGCAGGGCTAAAGCCAAAGCGAAAAGCGAGAAGAAATAAGAAGAAATGAGAGAAGGCACAGAAGAAAACCCTTCCGGGGCGAATACAGATTAGAATAGCACATGGTTTATGACTAAATTTGAGTGATTGCCTTGTGTCAGTCGTGACGGTTGTGACGGTTGTGACGCATTTTTACCCTTATTAATGGGCGGAAGTATCAGTATTCCTTTCTTAGTTCTACCACCACTTTAAGCATTAAAACACTTGCGATTAGGAAAATCCTTTATAATGTACCTTGCTTATTAAGTATCGGTGATAAAAATGGCAGAACTACCAATAGCGGTTGTAATCCGCATGATAAGGGACGCAGGGGCAGAGAGAGTAAGCGAAGATGCAGGTATGGCACTTAGAGATGTGTTAGAAGCGAAGGCTGACGAGATAGCAAAAAAGGCTATAAGCCTTACTAACTATGCCAGGCGAAGGACCGTGAAAAGAGAAGACATTGAAGAAGCAGTAAAAGAACTTTAAGGGGTTAACCCCTTTTTATTTTTTTATTTGGTTGTAGAAGATACTTAACCTATCCTATTTGATTGCGTGAGCGTTGGATTATGAAAGGGGTGGAGCTGTTAGTCCTATTGGCGTTTAAAAGCAAGATTACGCTGGGGGCTTGATGATGGGGTGCCCCGGGCAAAAAATAAAAAGTGTTTGTTTATTATATTTTTAGGCAGGGTGGGCTTTGCACTTAAAGGCCAATTTTTTACCGATTAGGTGCAACTTTCAGATTTTAGGTGCGAAAGTTGCTTTAGTAGCAAAGCCCTCTCAGTGTAACAGAGTGGATTTTAGTTTATCTTGGTTTAGTTATATATTATCATAACACACGCAATATGTCTGTCTGTCGTCCAGTGCATTTTCACATTCTCAGTGTAACAGAATTGATTTTCTTTTATCTTGGTTTAGTTGTATACACTCTAACACACGCATTAGGCAAGCAAGCCAATCATAATAAAGTTAATCTATATTTCACCCTCTGAATGTAGCAGCTACATTCCATAGATGTTAGTATATTTATCTCACCACCTTAGCGGTCATCGTTTCTTGTGCATTAAAGTGGTGGTTCTGGTAACAATGTAGGCTAATGGAAAATCTTCGCTTACATGCGTTATATGAAAGCGTTATATTTTCTCAAATTCTAAATACCACCGCCCCGTTTATCTATGTTTTCTTTTTTCAGGGGAAATTTCCCCTTACCCCTTCTGATGACCCGCGCAAGCGCGGGATTACAAACCGATCACTGGATAAGTCCCACAAATAAGGCTCATTTAACAAAGCAAATTCATATAGCTTCACATTTCAATCAATCGAGAAGAGGGGTAAACCCATCCGCAATGAGAGACACAATAAAAATACAATTTCATATTATTTCCGCTTCGCATATATAAACCGGGAAGAGGGGCTATTATTCACGACCACGACTTAAGCCCCTCCGCAATTACCAATGGTTATGCTATCGCAGACCTATTTTTTAGGATTACTATACATATCAGAAAGTAAGTTACGTCCCTTTGATAAAATTATAATTACCACAATTTGGGCAAATAATAACCAAATTACTTATTTGCCCCCGATTGACGTTTTGACAAATGACATTATTACATACTCCGCAAATATAATTATCGTTTCCTTCACCTTTAATCACCGCAAACGTACCTTTCTCTCCAGACCAGGATAAAATAGATGCTGTTCCTTCTTCTGGTTTTGATATAATATCCATTGAATAATTAGTCATCTTTTACCCTCCATACATGTCCAATATATAACATTGATTTTTTTAATAAATAAATTTCAGGAATAGATAATACTATTATATCATTTTCTTTATATACATTTATTTTTCCATTCATATCAAGAATTTCGATTTGAGAAGATCCAAGGTTTTTTAGATTAAACAAATCTATAACACCCTTTCTATGCTGAATAGCGTTTCTTATAGATACATTCTTTCGTATAATGGCTAATTCGTCTCCGCCAACATTATTCAAATTTAAGATTTTGTTTATTAATTTTACTTTATAAGCATATGATTTAAAATCAAAAGCATTAATAAATTCATTTTTGATGTGACTACAATTTTTTCCATTTGACTTAAAAAACAATCTGAAAGAGAGGTCACTAAGCTCTTCAAAGTTTCTTTTCCCTGTAAAATCTAAATCAATAAATAATAAAAAAATATCGTGTAAGCAATTGTTCCACAATTGTACTAATTTACCATGAAATACTTCAGATAAAAAGTATGGACTATTATCACTAAATTTTTTAATATCAACTATTGGAATTGGTTCCATATGTAAATCCATCCCTACTTTTGGAGATATAGAACCTTGATTAGCAAACTGGCTCAGAGTGTTCTGTCCCAATTCATTTTTTAAATAACCAGTTATTAACTCCATAAAACAGGAATTAATGTCATTGATCAATCTATCGATAATTTTATTCAAATCATTTTTATACAACATAACATTTCACCTCGGTATATCTCCTTTGAACAGCTTTAGATAAAAGTGTTTCATATTTTACCGGGAACAATCCGGCATCTTCCTGAATTTTTCCACGTCTGACACTTAACAACTCATCTTCAAATTTACACGACACCTAAAAGCCCCAACCATACCACGCCGTGTTAAAACACGGCGCATCCTGCGTTGCCATTAGATTAATCAGCTAAATCCTGACCCCCTGGTATATTATCTCCATCTTTGATTATCTCGTTTATCAGCTTTAGCGGAATTCTATCCTCCAAATAGTTTATAAGTTCGATGTTGTGTTTTTCTATGTCATTATGAGTGTCTCTTTGACCCGTCAGCCACGGAGTTTTTCTCTTAGCTGTGGGGTTCCACTCTATTTTTCCTATCTTGAAACTGTCTGCTATAATCTTAACGGGTATTTGAAAATGATTTGCTACAATTGCAAGCATGAGATGCCCTGAAGTGTGCCCGCAATCATAATCATCCTCACTAATGCCATTGACCCCAAATAAGACCAAAGACTTGGCTATCTCGTTGTTATTCTTGTATATGTTTAGCTTGCCGTTCGTCCTTTCAACTGTCAGGTTGTGGGTTCCACCACCGCTGATCTTTAAGGTCGCGTTTTCCTCTGCATCATCAACCGTTATTTCGGCGAGGGTGTCTTTATCCTTAAAGATGCGAATGGTTTTGTTGTCTTCTGATTTCTCGATTTTTGCACTTTCCACCCCGCTAATATCGTGATTATCCTTGAGGTACTTTAAGAGTCTAGCTTTGTCGATTTCAGATACATTGTCCCAGCTAAACAAATACTTATTAGTCAAATTATAAACAAGAGAACCAAAGGAGGTGTCTGACAATAACTGGATCTTCTTGAAATTGCGCTTCGACAACTGGAGTGCATAGTATAGGCCATCGTTGTATTCTATATCATTGTTGCTCGCAAGACGCTTTTTTCCACTGCATTCAAATACAAAGAGTTTGAGTTTATCTTTCCATGAAGAGTGGTACTTGCCATACTCCACAAGAAACTTGATTACCATTTCACTGTATGCAAAAAGAATTATGTTTTCGACATCTTTTAGCAAGTCGTTTTCTTTTAGCAAGTCGTTTTTGCACTTGGCATACAGACCCTGCGCGAAGCCACTCCTTGTCGCCTTGATTCCGTTGATTTTATCGACAATCCGCTTTTTGGATTCCACTACCTGCGCACTTGTTACGTCCATATGGTCACTACCGGGGGGTTCAAATACTTCATCTACATCTTTAATTATCTTACCAAGCCCCACGTGACAGGGTCGCAAGTCGTACATTTCCTTCAGATATAATAGCAATTGGGTCATTTGGTTGTAAAAACGTTCGCTCTTCTCAAAGTTGGTCTTGCATAGAGACGTGACACTATCGAGCGCTTTCTCTATGACTTTGGATGTGTTGGGGGAAAAGGCAATCCCAAGATCATTTATTACACCTGCTATTTCCTTACGATCTTTCTCTGAATATCCCGGAACGAAAGTGATATTGGGTTTTACCATTGAATAGGCCGGCAACCCATATTCCATAAATGTTTCCCTAACAGCCAATACATCCTCGAAAATACCATTAATAATCACAGTTTGGAGGTTTTTGCTGCTCTCCTCCCAGTTTACTTCGTTGCTCTGAGAAGATTTGCTAGATTCTGGAAGGTCGATGTTGATAAACACAGTTTCCGTTTTAGGATCTAAGTACACGTTAGACACTACATACGACTTGAGCCAATGAAGTCTTGCACTTCTATCGAGTTGCCCTATTTGTAAGATATCGTAGAGCCTTCGATCGAATCTACTGGAGTCAACATGTAGCGTGTCCCCCAACCTCAAGAGACAGGCTAACAGACGTGCCCTTATTTTCTCTCCTTTTAAGAATCTCTCTCTGGGGCAATCCTTGATATCCATCTTCATGCGGTGAAATTGACTTATAACATTTATAGTATAAGCATAGTTTCTTAACATGTTGTCAACTACAGCTTTGGATTTTTTATCTCCTCTCTCACTCGGGATTCTTAGAATCTCTCCACTCTCGGAAGATACACGCCATGCTGATATCTCATCGTGTATATCTCTAATAATCCGCGGTGAACGGACAGGGATATCTTGGACTTTGAAAAATTCAGTTGCTATGTTTTGGAACATTCCCAAGTCATGCGTCCAAACGGCGCTGAATAGAATAAAGTTCTCTAAATCGCTAAGTTTGACTTCGCTTTTTTCAATCAAGGTTTTTACCATCTTTTCAACTGCTAAACAGTGACTGGCATCGTGGGGGGTATAGTAGCTAGTATCGGTTTGCTCAGACAGATCTCTGACATAGTTTTCTATTACCTGCAGTCGTTCGATGTATTCTGGAGTTTCAATCCATTCGGTCCAACGGTCTTTTTGATTATCTTGCATTTATATTCCCTCATCTTAGGTATTGTAGGAGGAAGGATTTGAATGTTCTATTTTATCTTGACTTTCGCTCATAGCATCCGCATGTTCATACCCAATACCTTTTAAGTCACTATACTTAAGTACAAGGCCTGTACTTAAACCCTACCCTCAAGTACGGAACTAAGTGGCTTACTGCTACTATACATTTATCATAGGCTATAAACTGAGTTTCGGTTTTTTTCGATATTCCTTTTTGAGAAGTCATAATAACACTTAGCGTGAAGTGTCATATTATCCGCTTCGCTATCCAACTAACCGAATATTTCGGCGGGTATGTTATAAACAAATGAATGTGGTCAACATTCACACCAAAAATGCAAAATAGAAGAAGGGCGCTGCGAGAACGGGATGCGATACAAAAGGCGAAAAAATATGTGTGTAGCGGATGTGAAGTAATCATTCACTCACCATTTTGTTTTTATATGACATTTTAGTGTTTGTAGAACCCCGGAGAGTGGTTCTTTTGTAAGGGATAAAGGGCAATTGTACAAAACTATCACAAAAGCACATAATGCTTAATCCAAAAACATAAAGAAGGCTACCAGTTAACACTGATTAACGCAGAAGAAATTAAATCCGTGTAAATCCGTATAAATCTGCGTCTTAAATAGGTAGAAGTTATACGGTATATACAATAGCTAAACAACAAGAGGGATAAACATGATAGATGTGGACACTGCCTTTTTCCATTCATGGTTTCGGAATTATGTAAAATCTTTTTACACAGAAGATCCAAAAATCCAGCAGAATATCAGACTTAAAGAAGAACATACGTTACGTGTTTGTAAGGAGATTCTTCGGTTAGGCAAAGCGCTGGATCTAAATAAGAATGCACTTCGTCTGGCTGAGACCATCGCATTATTTCACGACATAGGTCGTTTTGAACAATTCAAGACATATGGCACTTTTGATGATCGGGTGTCGGAAAACCATGCAACTCTTGGGCTGAAGGTTTTAAAAGAAACAAACGTATTAAGCAGACTCACAAAAACGGAGCAAACCATCGTTTATAAAGCCATAGAATATCACAATGTACGTAAAGTTCCCGACAACGCGGATAAAATCATTGAACTGCATTCGAAGTTGATACGTGATGCGGACAAAATGGATATATGGTACGTTGTGACAAATTATTATTCGGAACGACATAAGCATCGTAACCCAGCATTGGAACTCGAACTGCCCGATACACCTGACTATTCACTTTGCTTTATTGATGACCTCCTTAACAACAGGGTTTCAAATTCTCATGATTTGATAACATTTAATGATATGAAACTCCTGCAACTAGGCTGGCTATTCGACATTAATTTTGCACCGACATTCCTTTATATTCAACAAAGGCGGATTATTGAGAAGATCATTACCGCCCTGCCTGATACGGAGGATATACGAAAAATTCAAACCCATTTAAATGAGTATCTTGAGAATAGAATATCCTCACGTTCTAACGAGGGTAAATCTTCGAGTAGTTATTCCATTGTGCCCCCGTTAGCTAACCATGTGAACAATCAGGTGTAAGGAATACGAGTCCCTTTGATGCACGACACTTCTCCGTGGCAAACTTTCGGGCCTATCGTTCGAACATACAAAACCTTCTTTGTAGTTATATAGCTAATCGAAAAAACCACGAGATTCCACGAGATTAGCACAAGAATTTTGGGTTAGCAGGGGACAAGAAAATAAATCACAGGACACATATTGACGCAGAAGGTGAAAATCAACGATGCTAAACTTAAATAAATCCGTGTAAATCAGTGTCTTAAATAGTAGGAAGTTATACATTATATACAATAAATAAACTAAATGTGATCAATATGAAAGATGGAAGACCAAGAACTGATAGATAAACTCGTAAAGCACGAACTGAAGTTTCACGAGCTGGAACAGCATGTAGATCCAAAGAAGGCGACAGAGCTGCGAAGACGCACTCTGGAAGTTCTGACGGGTAAGAGGTTTCAAGACATAAGCTTTTTCTCCTTAGATGCAGAAAGAGCCGTGAAGGCAAACATAGAGAATCTTATCGGTGTCGCACAGGTGCCAATGGGTGTTGCGGGACCCGTTCAGGTGCGAGGCGACTTCGCGGATGGTTTGTATCACATTCCACTTGCAACGACCGAAGGCGCTCTTGTTGCATCAGTAAACCGCGGTTGCACGACGATAAACAAATCAGATGGCGCAGCTTCATTCGTTATAAAAGATGGCATGGCGCGGGCACCGGTTTTAAAAGCACGGAATATCAATCATGCAAAAGAGGCTCTGGCGTTTATAGAGCACAACAAGGCCAAACTGAAGGAGATAACGGAATCCACATCGAAGTTTTTAAAATTTAAAGAGATACAATCCTGGGTTCTGGGTCGGAATTTGTTTTTGCGATTCGTTTTTAAAACTGGCGATGCCATGGGTATGAACATGGCTACTATTGCTACGGACAAGGCTGTTAAGTTTTTAGAATCCGAAACTGGTCTAAAGCATGTGGCACTTAGCGGAAATGTGTGTGTGGATAAGAAGTCGTCGGCATTGAATCTTATTCAGGGTAGAGGGAAAACAGTAATTTCTGAGGTTGTTTTGACTCGCGAAGTGATAAAACAGGTGTTGAATACTTCCCCGGAGGCAATGGCGGACATCGTCTATCGGAAATGTTTGTTAGGCAGTGCTCTGGCAGCTTCTTACGGGTTCAATGCCCAGTTCGCAAATGTCATCGCAGCTATTTTCATTGCAACGGGTCAGGATGCCGCTCATGTGGTTGAGGGCTCGCAGGGCTTCACTACTGCGGAGCTTACCGAAGAAGGCGACCTGCTCTTTTCTGTTACGATCCCGTCGTTACAGGTGGGCACCGTAGGCGGTGGGACGGCGTTAGGCACACAGAGAGAAGCTTTGGAGCTAATCGGTGTTCACGGTGCTGGCGAGCCGCCGGGTTCAAATGCGTTAAAATTCGCGGAGATTGTTGGTGCTGCAGTGCTTGCCGGTGAAATATCATTAATAGGTGCTTTAGGTGCAAGACATTTAGCGGAAGCGCATGTTAAGCTGAACCGCTAATAAAATTCAAATACTGCACCGGCTCCACACCAGACTGCTTTCTCCGGATACATATCCCTTATCTCAGTCTTATGAACGGTACAATGACAGGGGATTAGCTTTTCTACCCCTTCTAATAGCTCTAACTTATCAAAACCATGAAAACCGCCTATCACACCATACACGTCACCGAATTGCTTTGCCGCCTCTAAAATAGTGTCCAAGCCAGGATGCGCACAGCCCGTTAAAACCACTACGCCTTCGGTCGTGTCCAGAACCAATGACTGCTCCTTGATCTCAGATCCAAGTTCTCCGGTTGTGTGAACTCCCGGTATAATATCCGCAGGTCCCGACACCTCAAATACTTCCGCTGCCTGCTCCTTAATCTTCTTCTTCGTTGTTGTCGTGAAGGAACTGGGTATGTACACAGCGGCATTTGGGTGTAGCACGGCATCAAGACCGCCAATATGGTCCCAGTGCTCATGCGATAGCACAATAATTTCAAGCTCTTCTTTCTTTATCCCTAACCTCTGCATGTTTCTGGATAATATAGCACCTGATGCTCCGGTATCGAACAGCAGTTTTCTATTTCCCGCTTCTATCAAACAGGAGAACCCCCAATCACTCTCTAACCCGCCTTTCGCCTCGTTATCATATACTATTCTTAGCTTCATTCTTCTCTCTCCTCTTTTTTCCCTCTTTTATATCTAACACTCTTCTTAGTTAATTAGAACATCGCTCATTTAGTCACGCATGACGTATGTATGTTAAATAGACAGCAACATGATAAAGAAATGGAAAATAGAGTGAAGGAGAAAGTGGAACGGCTAAGGCAAATGAAGAAGATAGCGATTGCTAAATTTATCATACCCTTTTGCCTCGCTGGCACTGTTGTGCTACTCTTCTGGTTCGTAGGTCCGGAGGTATACACGAAATATGCAACAGTCTTCAGCATTTATACTTTTATGCCTATTGGAGGTGCGGTAGCTGCCATTCCTGCGGGTTTAGGTCTTGGTATCCCGCCAGCAGGTCTTATAGCTTTTGTCCTTTTTACTGACGCCGATATGGCTCTGTTTTTGGTCTGGAACTTCAATCACGCGAAGAAAATACCGGGTTTTGGAAAGATGGTGGTACTGACCGAGGTGAAAGGGGAAGAGGCGATAAAAAAACATAAATGGGCAATTCGATTTGGGTTTATAGGGCTTGTGCTCTTTGTTATGTTCCCGCTTCAATGGACCGGTTCCGCTGTGGGAGCAATAGTAGGTAGGCTAATAGGTATGACGGCTGGGATGACCTGGCTTGCAGTAATTAGTGGTTGTTTTATCCGGTCGCTCATTACAACACTTATATGTCTTGGCGTGTTCTCTTTCTTTTAGATACTTGTTTGTTAGCCAGGGACACAGGAGAAAAAAGAATGAAAGAAGGTGGACAGCGGAGGGCAAAATGTAAGCAGTTTGCGAAGGAATGTCGTTTTCCGATATTATTTTCGCTGCTGGCCTTTGCGTTGTTCCTGTCACAAACAACAATTCAGCAAAAATTTATATCGCCAAGCCGCTACTATGACGGTACGGCAGTTATTGAAGCGATTGAATCTAATTCTGTTAGTATCTTTCAAAAGGTGATTTCCCCCTCTCTCACCTACTTAATGTCCTTCTCTTATCTTGCAATATATATCTGTGCTATCATTTTTACATTTTTGATATTGGCATATTATAGGCAGACGCATTTATTCAAACGGTTTTCTTTGATGTTTTCTCTTAATTATTTAATCGCACTTCCCTTTTTCATGTTTTTCAATGTTACCGTTGCCGGAGCATCGTTACAAACGGTGCAGCCGCTCATGTACGAGCAATTTCCACGTGTATTTTCGGTTATTAGTGCTATTGACCCTTTAGACAACTGCTTTCCGAGTTTACACGTAGCTATGACATTTAGTGCATGTCTAATTATTCGCGGTACTAATTTCGAACGTTATAAAACTTTTTTATACATGGGATTTCCTATTATTGTCTTTTCCGTGCTGTATCTTGGAATACACTGGATTACGGATGTCTTTGCAGGTCTGGCACTGGCTTCTTTAACCTACTATGTGGCTAAAACAATTTATGATTGAACGTCGGAAACTATTGCTGCTAACGGCATCTCTTGGGATTAGCCTCTTAACCTTATTTTTCATCCTATTTTTCACCCCCTACAAAATAACGCCGGAAACTATTGCCGCGCTTGCAGAGATCAATCCATTTTATCTGGCATTAGCAATAGGAATACATCTCAGTTCTTTCATAATATGGAGCCTTCGGCTAAAACTACTGAGTAATTTTATTGGCAGCAGTGCAGAAGGGCAGGGCACACAAAAGATTAATCTAAAACTGTTGAAATCACTAAAGATAATTTCGGCCAGCCTCTTTGCAGCCTGCATAACGCCATCACAATTTGGCGGAGAGCCTGCGAGAATTTATCTGCTGAAAAAGGTCGGGTTTTCCGTGGGCGATGCCACCGCAGTTGTTATTGGCGAAAGAGCGTTGGACTTCGTCGTTATTCTAATCGGTATGGCAATGAGTTTTATGCTATTTCGAGCGATATTGCCCTATCAGCCGGTCCTATATGCTATCTTTACGGTATTTGGTGCTTGCCTCTTTGTCGGCGTTCTAATCCTAACTTACGGTCTTGTGAAGCCCGAAAAGGCAAGGAAAGTTGTTGATTTGTTGTTTTCAAAGATAAAGCTGAAAAAGGCAGCAAAGCTGGAAGATAAGTTCCACTTAGAGCTGGATAATTTTTTAAGTGCCGTAAAGAGATTTCAAAGCGAAGGAAAGAGTACAATCGGGCTTGCACTCATTTTTACTGTCGCGTTTTGGTTGGTTGCGTTTATGGTGCCTTCGATATTACTGCTTGGCTTTGGGGCAGAACCCGGTTGGGTTTATTCCAATGCCGCACAATTTATACTACTTATAATCGTTGCGGTGCCTATAACTCCTGGTAGCAGTGGCGTAGCAGAAGTTGGGTTCACTTACCTGTATCATCCCTTGGTAGATGCGTCTATATTAGGTGTGTTCACAGTCGTATGGCGCATGAGCACGTATTATGTGAATTTGATTGTGGGCGGTATTACCAGCATAAAATTACTTAGCGAGATGTCTTGATTTGCCTACAATTTCTATTGTATTTGTATAACTAAGGCGAATAAAACCATGAGATTCCACAAGATTAACACAAGAAGATGGCACGGGACGCAGGATATTGGTTAGATTTGCATATTATGCCTTACAGCGTCATATTTTCTCGTGGAAAACTGTGTGATCTTGTGGTTAGCTAAAAAATTACTTTATTTATTATATATTTGACGTGCATAATTCACCTTTGCTGTCTTACCCCGCGTTACCGACAGGGCATTGATTGCCCAGATGTACAGTGTCCGTAAAATCCCGAATTGCTGCATTCTCCGCATGGAAAAATCCACGTAAAGCTTTGGATCGTAGTATATCCGACCTACTCGTTTAAGTCTCATTGCGATTTCATAATCATCGCCAGCAGGTAGATCAGAATAACCACCTATCTGTAAGAATGTACTCCGTCGAGACGCCGTATTGGACCCAAGCGTGGCATAAAAGAGTCGCGTTCTTGCAAATAAATGCGCAACTTTATTAAACAGCCCGATTAAGAACCGGTATTTAAATATATCTTCAATAGGGATTATCGGGCCGTAAACTGCAACCACACTTTTAGATTTGAAATCCGCACATATCCGCGCAAGCCAATCTTCCTGCAGAAGTATATCTGCATCGGTAGTCGCGATAATTTCCCCACTTGACACTTCCACACCGTCGTTTCTCGCACCACCGACACCTTTGCTCTTCTGCTGTATGACGAAATCAGCATATTCCTCTGCTAATTCTACTGTTCGGTCCGCACTTCCACCGTCCACCACCACGATCTCAAATTCATCGCGATGCAATGTTTGATTTACAAGGCTCTTCAGGCATCGTCCTATATATCGTTCTTCATTATACGTTGGGATGACGACCGAGATTTTTTTAGTCATTATTCAGCTCCTTTACAAAATCCAGCGCATTCCTCACACAAGCATCCATATTAAGATATTCAAATTCTGCAAACCGCCCGACGAGGTGAATCCCCCTGCGATTTAAAAATCGTTTTAGCACCGCGATATTCTTCTCATAATTTAGATCATATACGACGTAAGCATACTTTGCCCGCTTCGCTTTGGCGAAACATACGGTATCCTTATCTATAATCTTTTTTTTATGCAGTTCTTCTATCGTGCTAGTTATTAGCTCTTCATCAGACGACCTATCGGTGGAATCCCCGTTATTATACGTTATCTCTGCGACAACCGCACTCTTCCCTTCTGGTGCAACGCATTTACTGTAATTTGATGGAAATGCGACTCTATGCGCGAGACAATCCACGTCCGGTATATACAACCATGAAAAATCGTTTAAATGTGTCACGTTGAGCCCAAGCATTACCGTGATAAGCGAGTTGTACTTCAATTCGTTTAACGCATTGTAAATCTCAGCAGGAACATCCTCCATCGCGCGAACAACCTCAAAAATCGGCTGTGTTGCTATAATCAGTTCATATCGCCTCCTTTCTGTGCCATTTGATACGATCCATCCGCTGTTCTCTCGTGTGATTGATTTTACATCGAAATTTTTTATTACTTTATCCTTAGATTCTCGTTCTAAACTGTTAATCAAAGCGTTTATACCCCCTTCTTCAGGGTAATAGAAGTTTAATTGGTGCGTGTAGCCTTCCGTCTTGATCCCCAGAGAGGATTTGATAATATCATCTACTGGTGGTCTTGGCACCCTTCCTTCTACCCACCAGGTGCTCATTTTAGACAGATCGTAGTTCCAAATCTTCTCATTGTAGGGTACAAGATATTTTTCCGCTATCCCGTTTCCAAAAGTAGAGTAGAGCCAGTCTTTAAAATTTACGGGTTTGGTTTTAGTATTGACTAAAACTTCGATAAAGCCTTTGAGACACTCGAAATTATCCTGTAACGGGAGCTCCGACAGCCCATTTTCAAACGGATACTTCACATAATTGCCGTTATACAATATTTTTGTGTTCCTCCTGCGTTTCACGATGTTATCCCCGAGTTTTTCGAGCATAAAGTTCAAAACCTCGTTGTCTTTAGAGAATATAATATGCGAGCCGCCGCAGTCAAAGGTAAAACCTTCTTCTTCCATAGACTGGCATAACCCACCACACTCGCTATTTCGTTCTAATATCTCGCAATCCGCTATGAGACTTCCAAGTGTCAATCCCGTAAGTCCTGCACCTAATATCCCTATGGTCATCTATTACATGTCCCCGCAATCATCGTTATTCTCTTATGCTTGAAAGAAGCAAGTCCAAAAGATATATAAAAGCGATTACTTTTTATCATTATCGAAAGTGAGAACTGGAATGGTGGAACTCATCCTTTAACGGAACTATCATTTTGCAACAAGTCTTAGGTCCCTCATACCGCCTGATTCATTCCGGTTGTGGCTTACGAAGAGGCATAGAAAAAGCTTTCTCCACTGAAGGTCGGTGTATGGCATTGTACGAACAGAAAGGAATTATACGTCCGTCTGGTGTGGCATAATGAATGCCGCATCGCTTAACCCGTTCAAGGTCGAAATTATAAGCATCCTGGAAGTGCATTACACCAATAAAAATCGTTTTGCGATGGAACTTAGCAAGAGAATCGCGATTTCCCTTCTTTAACATATCGGTAAAAGTGGTGAAGTTTTCGTTGAACACATCTGGCGCTTTTTCACGGTCTATAAACTTCTCGCCTGATAGTATCAGCTTTGCCATCGTCTTTAGTCTGCCAATTCTCGATTTCTTTATCTCCACGGCACCCTCCGTCAGAAACTCCATCAGCCCTTCAACATCCACGAATTCTGTTATTGGTATGAACTTTCCCTTCTCAACAAACACATACGTGGCAGCACCGCAGTGCGGATGGACCGTAAACTCCAACTGGGGTATCCCTTTCCATGCCTCCACGAAATACGAGAAGGGAAGGACAAAAGGCACGGGATAGAAACTTTCACGAGGTATTTCGCCGTCTGTCTGTTCCTCCATGCGTTTTATGAAATCAGGAATTGTAAGCCGCCTTTCCTTTCTTTCTGACTCGTCCACCCGGCCTTCAAACGAAATAGGCTGTGCATTCACACCCCTTACCACATCCAGGTTCTTTGCCGCAAACTTTACCATATCGCCTATTTGATGGTCATTTACGCCTTTCATTAGCGTGGGCACGAGCATCACACTGCGTAATCCACCCTTACGACAGTTCTCAATCGCCTTTAATTTCGTCTTTAATGCAGGTATGCCCCGTAAAACCTTATACGGCTCGTCGGTCACACCATCGAATTGCAAATACACGGTATGCAAGCCCGCTTCTACTAAATCACGGCAGAACTGCTCGCTATTCGCCAGCGCTATGCCATTTGTGGCAATCTGGACATGAGCAAAGCCGATTTTACGCGCCATCTTTACTATATCTACACAGCCCTCTCTTATCGTTGGCTCTCCGCCCGCAAACTGTACCGCTGGACAGGGTGGCACCTCACTCCTGAGTAGTTTCATCATCTCTTCCAACTGTTTCATCGTCGGCTCGTAGAGATAACCCGCAACCGCGGCATTTGCAAAACAGGTGGGGCAGTGCTGGTTGCACCTGTTCGTGAGGTCTATAATCGCGAGCATCGTCGAACTCTTATGCTCCGGACACAGCCCGCAATCGAATGGGCAGCCCTTATCTGTCTTTGTGAGCGTGATTCCTGCTTTTCCTTCGTACTGCCACTTTGCAAATTTGTGATAGAGTTCGGCATCAGACCAGTACGTGTCCTCGAATTCGCCATGCTCCTCACATCTCTTCTTTATCAGTATCTTGCCATCGGATTCATACACTTCAGCATCTATCACTTTTAAACACTGTGGGCACAGTGATTTCGTTTTCATCTTCATCTCGTTCATTCGTTATCCATATCCTCGTACACATCTTCAACAGTTTAATAAAGGGGATGTGCATAAGAATATATAATGTTAGATAATAAGCCATAAAGGTGTTTGAATGAAAAATATGCCAACCGCAATAGAAGTCGTAGAAGGGATAAAAACAGGAGCTATATCGTGTGAAGAGCTGGTATCTAAAATCTATGAGCGAATAGAGCGAAGCAAACTAAATTGCTTCATCACGTTAAACAAGGAGGACGCTCTTGAACAAGCGATAGAAGTGGATAAAAGCAGAGCAGAAGAAGAGTACAAGCGAAAGAAACTGCTTGGCGTACCCATAGCCATTAAAGATAGCATATCTACGAAGGGTATTCAAACTACGTGTGCATCGAAGATTCTTACGGGTTATGTTCCACCCTACGATGCCACGGTAATAGAGGCACTGAAGCGTGAGGGAGCGATAATAATAGGAAAAACGAACATGGACGAGTTCTGTATGGGTACTTCAACAGAAACGAGTTATTACGGAGCAACAAAAAACCCGTATGACCTCAGCCGTGTGCCGGGAGGCTCTTCAGGTGGTAGTGCAGCGGCAATATCGGCGGGTGAGGCAGTTCTCGCTCTCGGTTCCGATACAGGGGGCTCTATCCGATGCCCCGCTTCTTTCTGCGGTATCGCAGGACTAAAGTCCACTTATGGACTCGTTTCGCGACACGGGCTTATTGCGTATGCGAATTCCTTGGAACAAATAGGACCGATGGCATCAAATGTAACCGATACAGCACTGCTCTTGGAAGTATTATCGGCGAAGGATGAACATGACTGCACACAGGTAAAGCTAAATAATAACGCATCTGCGAACTACTGCTGCTCGTGGCTAAACGAAGCGGAAAACGTAAGTGACGATATTAAAGGCATGAAGATAGGAGTTCCGAAGGAGTTCATCGAGGGCGTTTCCCCCGAAGTAGGAAAGGCGGTTTGGGATGCCATACACAAATTCGAGGAATTCGGTGCAACGTACGAGGAAATAAGCATGCGAAGCATGAAATATGCACTTACTTCGTATTACCTCATCGCGATGTCCGAGGCGTCATCAAACCTTGCGAGGTTTGACGGGTTGCGTTACGGGCTCAGGCCGGACAAGGACGAGGACTGGCACACTACATTTTCGCGGATACGGGGCGAAGGGTTTGGAGAAGAGGTGAAGAGACGGATTATTCTCGGTACTTATGCACTTTCAGCGGGTTACTACGGTAAATATTATTTGAAGGCGTTAAAAGTGCGTACGCTGATAAAGAACGATTTTGATGAAGTCTTTAAGAAGCATGACATAATAGCAATGCCGACGATGCCCTTTGTCGCTTTTAAGCTTGGAGAAAGGATAAAAGATCCACTCTCTTTGTACCTGGCGGATGTTAACACTGTACCTATTAATTTGGCGGGCGTTCCTTCTATTTCCATCCCATGTGGTTTTTCACAAGGATTGCCAATTGGCTTACAGCTCGTGGGTACGCATTTCGACGAGGATAAGATATTGAGGGCTGCTTTTGGTTTTGAGCGCATCCTTCTTAAGAAGTAGTTTTAGCTCTCCAAGTATTTTATACTATTCAAGGCGACTGTTATTGCATTTTCTACCGCTTTTTCTGCCTGCTTTTTGTATTTGTGCGCCAATGGTTCATGATTCACATCTTTGTAGCAGTGTTCATCTTTAGCTAAGTTTCCTACAACTCCCAAAACGGCACCCGCCTGTAAACCTCTCAACTCGGCCACCGTAAAAATGGCGGAACATTCCATATCAAAGCCGAGAACATTTGCACGTCTATATTTTTTCAGCACCTCGTCAAACCTCTTTCCACCGTAAAAGGCGTCATTGGTTCTTATTAGCCCGGTATGAGCTCTTACCTTTGCCGCCTCTGCCGATTTCTTTAACGCCTCGACAACTCCGTAGCTCGCAACTGCGGGATATTTCCCGCTTATATATTCTTTTGTGGTACCATCATCCCTTACCGCAGCTTCTGGTATTAATACGTCGCCAAGTTCTATATCGTCTTGAATCGCACCCGTCGTCCCCACTCTTATGAAAACCTTAACACCAAAATTCGCAAGTTCCTCAACGACAATCGCAGCAGAAGGGCAGCCTATGCCTGTGGAAGTCACACAAACATTCTTTTCATGAAGTACACCTTTATACGTGACGAATTCCCGCTGTTCCGTTACCTGCTCGCATTCTGAAAAATTCCGTGCGATCTTCAGCGCTCTCTCGGGTGGACCCGGTAAAAGAGCTATCTCAGCTTCTATCTGCTCTATGTTTATGTTTGGTTGAACTCCTTTAAAATATCGTTCCATCATTCAGAACTTCTTATCTCCCTCTCGGCACACGCAGGCTTTTATCTCACTGCTAGCACCAAGGATAGAATCACTTATTTCCGCTTCTTTTATTATACTATCCTCCCCAATCATGCAATTATTTAGTGTGACTTCGTCTAAAACCGCTCGGGGAAAAATTACCGAATCGTGCATTTCGCTGTTTATTACCTCTGCATGGTTGCCTATCACTGCGGGACCGCGTATCACAGATTGTTTTACCACCGCGTGCTCACCAATGGCAACGTTCCCATGAATCTCACTGTTCTCTATCACTGCGGTATCCGCGCATTCATATCCTTTATTCTCCAATATCCATCTGCTTGCTTCCATGTAGCCATCTCGACTACCGATGTCCCTCCAGAATCCTTCAACCACACAGCCATAAACTTCGTTTTTCGCTACCAGTATAGGAAACAGGTCTTTGGAAAAATCAAATGCGGTACCTTCTGGAACGTAGTCCATTGCTTCGGGTTCTATAATATACAAACCAGTATTCGCAAGATTTGAGAAGCACTCATTCGGCGAAGGTTTCTCTTTAAAATTCATAATCATTCCATTTGCTGCTATCTCTGCTACCCCATATAAAGACGGATTAGACACGGGTAAAAGTGCAATGGTCACAAGTCTACCATGCTCTTCGTGAAACTCCAGCACCTTTCTTAGGTCCATGTCAGTGATGTTGTCACCTTGTATTATCAACATCGTATCAGTTATTCCAGCGTTTTTTACTGATCCTGCAGTTCCTAAAGGAGTGGGTTCCTCAGGGAATGAAACCTCTAAATCTTTTCTTTTAGTGAAATGATTTATCATTTTCTCTCTAAGGTAGTGCATGGTAATAACAATGTCCTTTAAGCCATAACTCACCAGATAGTCTACTATATATCCAATCACAGGCTTATTCACCAGTGGGATCATCGCCTTCGGCGTGGTAAATGTAAGCGGTCTGAGCCTTGTTCCATAACCGCCTGCGAGAATTACTGCTTTCGTCATTTTCTGACTTTTTTAAATGTAACTAAAGAATAAGTAATAATTATAAAACTAAACTATTTTTTCGGGACAAAAAAGTGTTATGATAAAGAAAGAAGAGATAGAGCATATAGGATGGTTGGCGCGGATAGAGCTGAATGAAACGGAGAAGGAGCTATTTGAGGCGCAATTGAGTTCGATATTAGATTATTTCGCGGTTCTGGATGAGTTGGATACAGAGGATGTAGAACCTACGTATCATGTGATTGGCATAAAGGATGTGGTAAGGGAAGACGAGCCAAAGGCGGCTTTAAGTCAGTCAGAAGCGCTACGGAATGCACCCAAGAAAGAGAACGGGTACATCAAAAGTCCACGTATGTTTTGATTATAGAAGCGAAGTTTACGAAAAGTTAAAGAGACTACTACACACCCGCCCTAAACACGCTCCAAACTAAGGACAAAACAGCCGAAAAGGATTGAATACGTCAAGTTTGGGCTCTACGGAGGCGGTCCCACTATTGATTTTTGCCATAAAAAATCGCTTCTTTTGGGGTTTAAAGCCCTATTTGTCTTTCTTTTTCCGCTATTTTTGGATTGTTGGACTGCCTCTACAAGAAAAGGTTAAAGTTACACTTTTATTTACAGTTAGGTATAGAGGCATGAAACTGAGCGATAACGAATACGTGAGGCATTTCTCCGAACTCGTGGAGCTGGAGCGAGAGGAACAGATGAGGCTGCATGAAGAAGAGATGCAAAGATTGAGTGGACGTGAGAGGGAGGAGAAGGGAAGAGCGTTTTTGGGTATGAAAGGGAAATCCCAGGGCTTGGGATTAGGCGGCAAGTACTTAGTAAAGTTTAGAAAACAAGTAGGACCACTGCCTGATACTGAAATAGAAGCCGGGGACCTTGTTCTGGTGAGTAAGCCCGGCACAGATCCGTGGGATGATGATAATCCGACGGGGACAATAGCAGAGAAAACTTCGTACACAATCACGGTTGCTTTTGATGATGCCCCTCCAGGCTTCGTTTTTCGTAAAAACCTACGAATAGACCTTTTTGTGAATGACATCACGTTTCAAAGGATGCTTGAAGCTTTAAATAAGTTTAGAAGACTGCCACGGTGGAAGAAGGATAAATTACTTGGTAATGCGCCTCCGGAATTCAGCAAGATAGATAAAATAGATTTTTTAAATGCGGGATTGAATAGTAGCCAGCAGGAAGCGGTTCTGAGAAGTTTAGCGGCACGTGATTTCTTTCTCATTCACGGACCTCCGGGTACTGGGAAGACGATCACGTGCATAGAAGTAATAGCACAACTTGTCAATCGTGGTAACAGGGGCTTAGCCGCAGCGGATTCCAACGTGGCGGTAGATAATCTGGTCGAGCGATTGGATAATATAGGTCTAAAAGTAGTGCGGATAGGGCATCCAGCACGTGTGATTCCTTCTTTAAGGAAAAGAAGCCTGGACTATCTGGCTCAGGAAGAACCGGACTACATAAGAGCACAGGAGCTGCGGGAACGCGCTAATACGCTAAAAGAACACATGGAAGGTTTTACGATGCCCGAAATGCGCTGGCGGCGAGGGTTAAGCGATGAAACGATAATGGGTCTTGCATCCGAAGGGAAAACAACGAGAGGGATACCGAAGAAGAAGATAGAAGGTATGAGGAAATGGATTGGCTTGAGGCAAAGGATAGATAAGTTATTTGGCGATGCACGACAACTGGAAGAGAGCGCGATAAGGAGAATCATAGCCGATGCGGAAGTAGTTTGTGCAACGAACAGCACTGCGGGCTCTGAGATTTTAAAAGGCGAGAAGTTCGACTTCGCTGTTATAGACGAGGCAACGCAGTCCACAGAACCTTCTTCCTTGATTGCCGTGCTCAAAACGAAGCGTTTTATTATGGCGGGCGATCACAAGCAGCTCCCTCCCACGATTTTGAACGAAGAGGCAGCGAGGGGCAACTTGAGCAAAAGCTTGTTTGAACGCCTTCTGGAGATTTACGGAGATAAAATAAGAGTTATGCTTGAAGTTCAGTACAGAATGAACGAGGAGATAGCGGAGTTCCCCTGTAATGAGTTTTATGACGGTAAGCTACAGGCAGATGAGAGTGTGAAGCGACGAAGTCTGGATGATTTACTGCAATCCGTACCTACGAACCGTGCAGGTATTTTAGATTTTGTGCTGGCTAAAAAACCCTTCTTGTTTCTTGATACTGCAGGCGGCGGTGTGATATTCGCGGATAAGACAAAGAAAGGAGCTACGTCTAAGGAGAACGATGGAGAAGCGAAATTGGTTACTGAGATTGCAGAAGGGTTGTTGAGCTGGGGTATAAAACCCGAAGATATAGCTATTATATCGCCTTACGATGCCCAGGTCGCACTCATTAAAAGAATGCTGCGGGTGGAAGGATTAGAGATAAAGACAGTAGATGGTTTTCAGGGTAGAGAGAAAGAAGTGGTGATTGTGTCTTTTGTGAGGAGCAATAAATCAAGGGTGATTGGGTTCCTAAAGGATTTGAGGCGGCTTAATGTGTCTATAACGAGAGCGAAGAGGAAACTGATTTTAATTGGCGATTCTACCACGCTGGAAAGCGAAGGCTGCTACAAAAGGCTTATTGAACAAGCGAAGGACAGGGCTGGCTATAAGAAGTTGGCTTAGGTAGCTGGCGTGTGTGACTGTTTTTCATCGTATATCACGTATAACCCCCGTTTGTTCTTTATGCGTGCCGATTTTGCCAGGTTATCGGATTTTTGTGACCATAGTAACCCTGTAAGCTTTCTTTATGACGGGCTAACATCAAGGGGATTTACTCTTCGCAAAAGCCCGCCGCTCACTTATTTTCGCTAATTCTTGTATCCCTTGCATTGAACAAAGAAAACTTATGGCGTTTTGGACATCGCATATATCTTTTCTTACCCAATCTAATACTTGCAAGAGATGCCAACGGTACCCAGCTATACTCGAACTCGTGGTTACATTTTGGGCATTTCAAAATGCTTTTCATAGATGGAACAAAAACCGGTGGGATGGGTTGAAAGGTAAAAAGAAGGGGCCAAAGAGCAAATCCAAGAGAACCGAAAAGTTGGCGAAGCGGGTATTGGCTATCCGATTCAAAAGTTCTGAGGAGGACATGTATGAGATAACCGACATCCTTACTGAAGAATGCTATAACATCAGTGCGAGGAGTGTTGCACGTGTACTTTCTGAACACGGCGTTACTTTTAAAAAACGAGACAGAAAGCTTGAATTCTATACGTCGGGAGAAAAGTGATTCGAAGTGAAAACATCAGATGCAGAACAATTTTACATCCCGTGCTCCAGAAGATTCAAGGAAATGGGGCTAAAATATTTTACCCTTCTCAAGTTCTATCAAACCGTGTAGAAGAGATGAAGTCAATACCCGCAGGGCAATTCCGGGAAATGGCAGACAAATCGCCTTTATACACACCTCGCTAAGAAACTATCAAGGAGAAGCAAAACTGATTGTGATATGGTTCCAGGATGATGGTGAAGACAAATACTATGGCTATCTGACAAATGATGATGGCAGTCTTGAAGCGAAAACAGTAGCTATTTAAGGAAAGCGATGGGGGATAGAGAACTTCCTCAAAGAGGCTATCTTCCAGAACATAGACAAATTGCCGGGAACAGAGCTGAATAAAATTTCAGCAATGCTTGCAATAAAACTTGTAGGATACTGCACGGTAAGCTGCTTAAGAAGAGATATTGGTGGGGATTACGCTAAAATGGAGATAGAAGGGATATTCGAGAAAATTTTGAATATCCAAGCATTTGTAAGGTCAAAAGGTGAAAAAATCCACGGCTCTTACTACCGATACACACCAGAACTCGTGTCTTTGTTCCAGGGCTTAAACGAGAAACTCAAAAGCAAAGGAATTAATCCAAGGATACCGTGGTTGAACAATAAAATTCTAGAATTTCATTTCAAATGATGAAGAAAAATGTTAAATAAATAGGGGTAAGAATATCCCTGTTAGATGTTAGCACTATAATTGATCTAATGATTTTCGGTTTTTATCCGATTTTTTTATGTTTTCGGACCGGTGATTTAGCCTTGGGAATTTATAAGTCCACCCTGAGCATTTACCACACCTTTAATATCCTCAGAGGACCAAGCAAATAGTGAAATGAAAATACACATAAAAAACGGTACGGTTTACGATCCTTCGAACGGAATAGAAGGCGATAAGATGGATATTTTCGTTGCAGATGGCAAAATCGTGGACGAAACAAAACCCGAAGTGATAATAGATGCCACGGATAAAACAGTAATGCCAGGAGGGATAGACGTGCACAGTCATGTCGCAACGTATGGACTGAACTTAACGAGATTCACATTTGGATTTCCCTCCTTAAACGAAATAGGACTTGCTTATGCACGGATGGGCTATACGCACGTAAACGAGCCGTTAATGACTTTGAATACCGCGAGTTACGTGCATCATGAACTCAGTGGCATTCCAGTGGTGGACACTTCCGCATCCCTTGTTCTAAGCTTATACGACGTAGATAAGGAGATAAGAGAAAGGGATATGGAGAGCGTAAAGAACTTGCTTCTTTTTCTTTTAGACCTCACGAAATCCATAAGCGTGAAGCTATATGATGCACGTGTGAAATACGCAAAGAGCGGTTTTTTTTATCGTGATATCTCTATTAAGAAATGTTTGGAGTTCTTTACTGAATTAATCAAAACAGAATCGGGAAATATGCCGAAGATGCAGTTGAGGACGTACCCCGAGCTGTTAGATAAGGATACAAACGTTTTAACCCCGTTCTGGTTGGCGCATATCGGTTCGGGCATTGATAATGACGAACGATACGAAGCGGCGAAGGAAATATTGAGAAAGGGAGTAGCAGTTGATCTTGGTATCTTCTGCCCTTCACAGAATGGTGATATAAACATGAGTATTGATTATGACGTCCCTGATGCAACTGAAAAATTCATTAGTATGGATATAGGGTTAGAGAAGCCGTTGATATTTTCAAAGCTGAGCGGTAAGAAAAAGCAAGATAAAAAAGTATATTACTCGCTTTTATTCGCACTGGAAGCCTTAGAACATCTAAATTCGAGTTCAGGTTGTATCTCTTTCTCCTCCGACAGCACTAACGGCTGCCTCTTCTCTGCATATCCCACGATATTCGCAGGGTTGCTTGATCGCAATAGCAGAAAAGAGTTAACAAACGAGGAGTTACCTCGCACTGAGTATTCGTTATATGAGTTCGCACAGATAACGAGAACGAATCCAGCAAGACTGCTTGGCTTGAGAAACAAAGGTCATTTGGGGTTAGGTGCGGATGCGGATATTGCGATATATGATATGGGCGAAAATACAGAAGGAAAGGAATTAGAACGGCGGCTGAGCAGTTGTTCGTACCTTGTGAAAGGTGGTGAAGAAGTAATAAAAGAAGGAAAACTTGTCAATGAGGGTGTGAGCAAAAAGAGGTTTTATTTTGTGATTGGCGAGAACGAAATAGAAGCAGCGAAACAGCAGCAGCGCGAACTGATAGACCGGATATGCAATAGAAGGTCATTTAGGGCGGAGCATCTAAAGGTGGATGACTGTTTTATCCAGTCATGCTAACCGAATCGCGGGTATCCAATCGTTATATATCTCCCCATTTGCACCTGTAAACTGTGTGCAGGTTATGTTCCCATACTCGTTTGTAAGCGGTTGTGTGTGGATTATCTGCGGATAAGAGCCGGTGCAAATAACGTAGTTGTATTTATGGTCTTGCAATAACGTGACATAAGAAGCACCATTAGTTTCGTTATGTAGTGTTATGTTATGCCAATCCTTCTGGTATCCGTCCCATGTACCACGCGCTATCAATTTGCTACCTTCACGTATCTCTATAGATTCAGTGTGTCCACCGGTGCCTGCACACGGATAGGTGTACAATATGGTGACTTTGAGGTCATGAGCAGGTGTTATTTCGCCTTCATGCGTTCCCGAGCAGCTTGGATATGTTCCCGGACCGGTATCAAAAATTTGGTGGCTACCTGATACGCTCGGCCCTGAAAACGTTTCAGACGCTGGAAATCGTGTTCCATGATCATGCCCATCATCAAAATAGAAGTAGTAATTATGCGACTCCGCAGAAAGGGTTGTTGAATACTTGAACGTAGCGCCTGTGGTGTAAGAGCCGCTTGTCTCTGTCATCGTATGCGGACTATCGTCTATATAAACAGATTTTGTAGTTGGTGCATCGCCATCAGAATCTGTGTAGTTGACATAATAATTGAATGTTGTCGTTGAATCACCTGTGGATGGACTCACAGAACCATTTGAGAGTGTGGGTGCTTGATTTCCTTCTCCTTCTGCTCTTACTTTTATCAGCCAGAAATCGTAGGAACCCGCACCGAACGACCACGTACGTCCAGCAAGGATGTAGCCACTGTCTGTGGTCTGTTGGACAGAATATGCCACATCCGGGGATGCTCCTCCAAAAGTTTTATTCCAGAGTTCGTCTCCGCCTGAATCTGTTTTCAGCAGCCAGGCATCTGACTCTCCAACACCGTACGACTTTGTGGATCCCGTCAGGATATAGCCCCTGTCTGTAGTCTGCTGGACAGAGTATCCTTCGTCAGCGTTGGTGTCTCCAAAGGTCTTGTCCCAATCCAGTGTTCCATCAGAATAGGTCTTCACCAACCAGGCATCCCAGGGCCCACCACCGTACGAAAACGTTCCAACCAGGATGTAACCACCATCGGTGGTCTGCTGGACGGAGTATGCCCAATCATAGTAACTACCACCAAAGGTCTTGTCCCAATTCAGTGTTCCATCAGAATAGGTCTTCACCAACCAGGCATCCCAGGGCCCACCACCGTACGACTCCTTTCGACCAGCGAGAATATAGCCACCGTCTGAAGTCTGATGGACTGAGTAAGCCTCTTCAGAAGTGTCAGCACCGCCAAAGGTATTGTCCCAATCCAGTGTTCCGTTAGAATATGTCTTCAGCAGCCAAACATCAGCCCACCCTGCGCCGTACGAATACGTGCCACCAGCGATAATGTAGCCACCATCTGAAGTCTGATTAACAGACCATGCCCAATCCTGGTCAGAACCGCCAAAGGTATTGTCCCAATCTAGTGTTCCGTTAGAATATGTCTTCAGCAGCCAAACATCTAAACCCTTAGCATCTGACAACTTTGTTTTCCCCGTAAGGATATAACCACCGTCTGAAGTCTGCTGGAGTGAGTACGCGTAATCAATGGAAGGACCACCAAAGGTCTTCTGCCATTCCTCGTCCCCGTTTGGCTTGGTCTTCACCAGCAAAACATTAGAATTACCATCATCATATTGCTGCGTGCCACCAGCGATGATGTAGCCGCCGTCTGTGGTCTGTTGAACAGCGTATGCCTCATCATCTACTGTCCCGCTATAAGTCTCGTTCCAAACCTCTTCAGGCGGTGTTCCGCTTGCGCTTGCACACTCAAGACTTGCGAATACTAACGTCACAAGTATAAAGGCAAATATCAATGCCTTGCCAAATCTTTCTTCGCTTTTCATCATTTCTTTTTTTCCGTCCTAACAGAATTACATGAATTCAGTTATATTAAACCCTTCCATTTGCAGGCTTTGAAACACAAACTATGAATGTCTTGGCAATAAACTCCAGATTTGCCAACTCTGCAACTCAAATCGCGCTTAACCAGAAACGCGAGCATCCAGCAATCCAAATGCACTTGGACCATGAGCAGGTGTGCTGATGCCTGCGATTTTTCAACCCGAGGTATGTGACTTATAACACCCCAAACCGTTCCAACACCGCTTCAAGAGCCACCGAATGCGTTTGTATCCCCGCTACTTTATACGCATCAGCACCCATTGCCAGCGCAATTAGCTGTGCATAATTCACAACAGGCAGTCCCATCTCATCTCCCGTTTCTCTTTCAATGAGCTCCTGGTTTCTATCCAACGTTATCTGACACCCCGGGCACGCTACGAAAACAACATCAGCTCCTGCTTCTTTCACAGATATGAGCTTTCTGTGCGTAATCTCCCGCGTCAGATGCCTTCGTTCCTGCTCTATCGTATGACCAAACCCCAGCCCACAGCATAAGTTCTTTTCCCCGTACTCCACCAGCTCTGCACCAGTAACAGATACAAGTTCATCCAATAAATTCGGTATCGCGGATTTTCTGAACATCTTCGCATAATGGCAGCCAATGTGCGTGGCAACTCTCAAACCGTCAAGTCTATGCTTTATCTTCTCTTTTATCTTCGCTCTTTGCGCCCATAGTATCTCGGAGACATGGATTATATTCGCTTCACCTTTATACTTCCGGTTAAGTTTACTCAACACTTCTTCATTTACACGCCGCCCTATTGCACTCTTCAAAATCCCTGCTGATTCCATAAGCATACCGTAAGTTGTTTGACAGACCGGTGCTATATTTGGATACCCCACCTCTTCTGCCAGAGCGAAATTCCTTGCATTTACCGCGAGCATGGTGGAAAACGGTATTTTATCGCCATAATACGCAAATCCTGTGCATGTGGAATGTCTGGGGTCGTCTATATAATCAATCCCAAGCCCATCAAATATGTATTTTATACTCTCTGTGATGCCCGGATAGTGTGCGTCAGCGATACAACTGTGAAACAAATAGATTTTATTCTCCGGAATCCTCATATTTACTTCCTCGATCTCTCCACCCTCATTATACCTTTTATCCACTGTTGTATCTACAATCTCCCTTATCTCACCAAGCGATTTTTGTGGTATTTTACGATAATGCTCTTCAAGCCCAAGTTCTGACCTGAGCTTTTCCATATCTCGGTATATCTTCTCCCACGTAGTGCCCCATTCCGGAAACTTATCTGGGGTGTGTGTATCCACTGTCACGCATAAACCTCGCTCGTAGAGTGAATTGCAATGTATCTCTTCCAGACACTCTTCTTTACGATTTACTTCTAACCCTGCCTTCTCTTTTAAAACCTTAACTATATCAGCCACAGAATTCCCTTTTCTACACACGTATTTACAGGTATAGCACGAAAAGCACTTTTCTAAGGGATAATCAGCTATATCTCCGCCAGTGATAAGACACTCTACCAGTCTTCTCGGATTGTATCGCTTATCTAAAGAAGCCGCGGGGCAGGCAGAAGCGCATGCACCACATTGAACACAAGTATAAAAATTAGGTACACGAGTATCAGCAAGAAGCCCGTATGTCCTATCCAACACTTTTTTATACATAAAGTATCTCTATCCTAAATCACTATTTAAAATTTTCTGTTTTTGTCTATATAATTGCCTAATTGTATAATATTAAATAGCTACAGCGCAAAAGAGCATATTTGTTTTTCTTTTAACACCGTTTTTCTTTTTGTGAAACGGGAAAAAATGAAGAGTGGGTATATCATCGAGCTATTCAGCTCATTTCAGGGAGAAGGCGCTTATGTCGGCAGGAGGCAAATATTCGTCCGATTTGCAGGCTGCCCACTTTCTTGCTTTTATTGCGACACTTCTTATGCGCGGGACGCCCAACCCGAGTTTTGTACCGTTTTGGGTAATACCGATTTCAGTCGTAAGAAGATTATTGAGAATCCTGTCCCCTCGCACCTTGTGATAAAATTTGTGGAAGAGCTGCATACTCCTGACGTCCACAGTATTTGCTACACAGGCGGTGAACCGCTTCTTTCCGCAGAATTCGTGAAAGAGATTGCAATGGATGCGAAGGACATGCACTTCAAAAATTTTATAGAAACAAGCGGGTGCTGGGCAATAGTTTTTGCGCCCTTAGCAGAATACTTCGATTTTGCATCTATTGACATAAAGCTGAGGAGCCATCGGGCAGTGGAAGACTATGACCGACTGTATGGAAATGAACTTGAATGTGTAAAGATTTCCGTTGACTGTGGCATAGACACGATAGTGAAAGTGGTGGTGCTAAAAGACACGCCCGCGGAAGAGATAGAAAAGATATGTAGCGACCTTTCTGATTTTGACATAAAGTTCGTGTTACAGCCGGTTACCGCGCTGCGCCATTTACCTGATGTAGCGCCAAGCGCAAAGGAACTACTTACGCTTTCTGAAGTGGCAGGGCGGTTTTTACACGATGTTATGGTGATACCTCAGGTGCATAAATTCATGGGCATCCCGTAACTTGACATTGCCTGATTAACTTTGCAATTTACGTATTATCCCCTGAGCTAATCTTTTCCTTCACCACCCTTCACAAGCTCATGAGCAACCTCATTCACCTTCTCCTTTATCTCCTCCTCTCCCTCTACCTTCCGACCCTCCATTAAAATCTTACCATCGCATATCACAGTATCAACACAACTGCCATTTGCAGAATATACAATATTAGAAATTAAATTATGATTCGGCACAAGCTCCACCTTCTTCAAGTCCAGTAGTACAACATCCGCCAGTTTGCCTTCTTCGATTACGCCGGAGTTCAACCGGAACATTTTTGCCGCGTTAACAGTGGCAAGCTCAAAAGCCTCTTTTGCCGGCATACTCGTTGGGTCGCCGGAAAACGCTTTATGAAGCAAAGAAGCTATCTTCATCTCTTCAAACATATCAAGGTTGTTGTTAGAAGCACAGCCATCGGTTCCCAATGCAATATTGGTGTATAACCCATGCTCTTTCAACTCCTCGTATGGTCGCCTCCCCGCTGCTAATTTCATATTAGACGCCGGATTGTGCACTATCTTCACATCGTACTTCTTCAACAACTCCGTCTCTTTCCGGTTCATATGAATACAATGACATGCTATCGTCCTTGGACTTAAAAAATCAATACTATCGAGGAATTCTACTGGTCGCATACCATACCGCTTTATACAGCCCTCTACTTCGTCCGCGGTCTCTGATAAGTGAATATGAACCAGAAGGTCGTGCTTTTCCGCGAAATCCCGTGTCCAACAGAGGCTTTCCTCAGAAACCGTGTAGATTGCATGCGGTCCCAGCGCAAAAATAATCCTCGCCGGCAGTTTTTTACTCGCTTCGTACAGGGCTTTATTTCGGCTTATCTGCTCCTTTGACTTCTCCATGTCGAATCCATCAATAAATACAGCAGATAACGCAGCTCTTATTCCCGTTTCTGCAACCGCCCTACTACTGCCGCCCCAGTGCCAATACATGTCGTTAAAGAAAGTGGTACCTGATTTTATCATCTCCAAACATGCCAGTTTCGTGCCCCAGTAAACATCTTCTTCCGTCAATCTCGCCTCTACCGGCCATATCTTCGTCTCAAGCCATTCCTGAAGCGGCATATCATCTGCATAGCCACGTAATAAAGTCATTGCTGCATGTGTGTGCGCATTGAAGAGTCCCGGAATTGCCGCCTTATCCTTGCCTTCTATCACAAATTCCGCTTCTTTAATACTACCAGCTTCGCTAATCGCTTCTATCTGATTTCCCTCAATGTAGATGTTCCGCTCTTTACCTTCCAAAAGCACGTTCTTTATCAGGATTGACATGGTTATCTTATTTGCATAACGGCATTAAAAATCTCGGGTTCATGTTTGTTAAATGAAATGGTTCACGATGTATTGAGCCTCTACCGTTAAAAATCGGATAATCTGGCTAATTTGTGTAATCTGCAGGTAATTAAGAAGGACATAGCACAGAGCAATCGCAAAAAAACCGCCGAATAGCGTAGCTAAGATATTCACATGGTGTTTATTCAAGTTTAAAGGCTTCTTATCTTCAACCGTTGCGCCTAAGATGCTGTCGGCGACACAACCCATGAACCCGGATAAGGTGCATATGAAAAAGAAGAGTTGCGGTTCTACTGCTATCCGGAATGTGAGACAAACGATAGAGACTAAACCAGAGCCAAGCATTGCGGCTGCAAATCCTGTTAAACTAACGCCACCGTTTGTACCCACCGGAACCTTTTTCAGGGTGGTGATTAGCCGCGGCTTTCCACACGGCTGTCCTATTTCGGTCGAGAAAGTATCGGAACAGGCGGTTGCAACAGCTCCGGAGAACCCGAGCAGGAAAATAGTATTGTGACTGTCCGCATACAATATTGCGAATATCAAAGGACCCAAGCCGTTGCCAAACACGTTTCTTAAGCTGCGTCTGCCTTTGTTACCCTCGGCAACGCCGAGTCGCTCTTTCGTCTCGTATTTATATTTCGTGACTAAGTTCCCGAAGAAGAAGAAGGTCATTAGTGCAAGTAAGCCGGCATAACTATATTTCCGCCCGAGCGTTAACACAATGCCCATACCAAGCATCAGCGTTCCTAAGAATGCCGCAGTGTTTATTTTTCGCTTTAAGTACGCAATAAGCACGAGTGAGAGTGCTACTATAAATACCGTAAATGTGGTTATCAATGGATACTGGTCAACGAACATTGCATCTTTATGTTTGGGTTGCAAGTTTAAATCTTTTTCTTTATTTCGCGCTTAAGATGCTGTGTATATATCGAAAAGGAAAAAACATGATGTCACATACAGATACGGTAAAAAAGATATTGGCAATAGGCTATTCCGTCAGGCATATCGTTTGTTCCGGTAGCCGCGCGGGCTATGAGATGTATGCCGCGGACGCCTTTGGCGATGTGGATACGCGACGGTGTGCACGCAAATATTTCCCATTAGATCCGCTTCAGCTTCACGCTGACGTCCGACTCCTCGAAGGAGTGATAACTAATATGGATGGTATTATTATAGGCTCAGGATTAGAAAGTGCGGATTTCGGATTCTTAAATCGTAAAGAGAAGGGCAAGATTTTAGGCAATATGCCTGATAAGACGAAGGAAGTATCGAACAAAGCGTGGCTGGCTTCCCGATTGGATGAATTGGGTATTCCACATCCTATTACCTATACCGGGCGTGAAATAATAGAAGCAGAACCAACGAAGTCGCTACATTATCCTGTGGTAGCCAAACCTGCTTACGGCGGTGGCGGTATTGCCAATTTCTTTTGTAGCAACGAAACGGAGTTAATTCGTTGCGCTGAGCAACTACCGGAGTTCTTGTTTCAGGAATACATAAAAGGAGCGCATGCTTCGGTATCTACTTTATCTACAAGAAAAGAGACGATTTCGGTTGCTGTAAACGAGCAGTTGATAGGTATAGAGTCGCTTTGCGCACCAGGACCGCTTGTATATTGCGGTAACATCACACCGTTCAGAACTGATTTTTCTGCGCGTGCATGTGAAATAGCGGAGTTGTTAGCGGTTGAATTGGGATTGATAGGTAATAATGGTGTTGATTTTGTTATTAGTGACGATGGGCCGTTTGCAATAGAAGTGAACCCGCGTATTCAGGGTAGTTTGGACTCTGTGGAATTTTCTACTGGTTTAAATCTTGTAGATGCAAGCGTGAATGCGGTTAGCGGTGGTTTGCTACCAGAAAGAGTGGTGGCGGATAGATATGCCGTGAGGGCTATTGCGTTTGCGAAGCATGATGGGGTGGTGAAGGGTAATTTAGATAAGGCTGGAATCGTAGATGTGCCGGAGAAGAGTAGAGTTATAAAGCAAGGGGCGCCCATAGCCACTGCCATAGGGATTGGAGATAGTAGAGAAAGTGCAGTTGCCGAAGCGATGAAAAATATTAAGCGTATAAAGGCGGGTGTGAGATTTCGCGAAGCAAAATAGCGAAACAGTCGTGGAAACGTTTAAAAATGTTTCGATCTGCATAAACCTCTCACCCTATAATTTAAAAATTGCAATTATATTATAACGGTTTCACGGCTTCTCATTTCTCTCTTTCAACAAACTTTAACATACCCTAACTACTCTTTCCTACCATGCAATGGACATACGCCAAGGCGGGCGTGGACATAACTAAAGAAAAAAACGTTGTAAAAGCGTTATCAGCAGAGCTAACGCGGGGTAAAATATCAAAGAGCTTCTCTGGGCTTTTAGAACTGCCGTTCGATACACAACATCTACTCGCTATCTCCACGGACGGTGTCGGCTCAAAAGTGCTGATCGCCGCACGGCTGAACAAATGGGATACCATCGGTATAGACTGCATTGCAATGAACGTAAACGATGTTTACTGCGTAGGAGCAACGCCCCTTACTTTTGTTGACTATATCGCAATGGAAAAGCCGGATGAACGGATTGCGTCAGAAGTAGGAAAAGGCCTGGAAGAAGGCGCGAGAATTTCGGATATTTCTATTATCGGTGGCGAAACCGCGATACTACCCGAAGTGGTAAACGATTTAGACCTTTCGGGCACTTGTGTTGGATACGTGCGGAAAGACAAAGTGATAAGCGGCGAACAAATAGAAGTAGGCGACCTGGTTCTTGGGCTGATGAGTGCGGGAATACACAGCAATGGGTTAACACTTGCGCGGAAAGTGATAGAAGGTGCGGGGTTGGATTATAACGAGCCTTTCAGTTCAGAACGAAGCATAGGCGAGGAGTTGCTCACGCCAACGAGGATATATACAGAAGTGTTAGAGCTATTTAATAGCTGTGAAGTGCACGGTCTGGCGCATATTACCGGCAGCGGGTTCTTAAAACTGGGTAGAATCACTGACCTCGGCTTCGACATTTATAAGCCGCTGGAACCGAACCCAATATTCACGTTCCTTCAGGAGAAGGGGAACATATCAGATATAGAGATGTATAAAACGTTCAACATGGGCATGGGATTCGCAGCGGTTATCCCGGCGGTGGAAGAACATGCCGCAACGCGAATAACGGGCGGTGAAATCGTGGGTGAAGTCGTGGAGAAAGAGAAAGGATTGAGGGTAGGGCATCTAAAATTATAGTGAAAACTTCATTCAACCAAACATTAGTGATGGCGATTGCTGCTGCTCGTTCACCCAATCTTCTATCTTTTCCGCCTCTTCGTATAGCGGCTCTACGTCTATCTCCACTTTTGGGTGTAGCTGCGCAATCACTTCTATCACTTTTGCCGCAGCCGTTGCATCTGGTATTCCGTTATTTGCCCAGACTTCAGCTAACAAGCAAATCACATTAAAATTCGCTCTCATACCATTATTTATCAATATTGCAGGGACACCCGTTATATATCCAGCCTTCAATTGCGTAACATCAAGTTTTTTCAGGTTTTTTCGTGCAGTATCCACGCTTCCCACACCAAACATCCTGTGCTCTTTATGGGTTTGAGTTTGACCTTCTGGAGATACGAGTGATCCTGTCGTAATTATTCTCCTGCATTTGCTTTCCGCAGCCCACGCCAGCATTGTATTTGCTATGGGCCGCATAAGGTGCTGCTCTGGTGTGAATTCCGACAAAAACACCACTATCTTCTTCTCTTCATCCGCAAATATTCCTGCTGGATATTTAGGCATTGAGTCATAAACCAGCGACACAGCAGGGAAATTATCGGAGTCCAAAAAGCCAACTTCTTCGAGTTTCAAGTTGTTAATGATGTAATTTGCTACTATTGTGCTTATCATGCCCGTGTTCGAAAAACCATCTACTACTGTCGCACCGCGAAGATTTAACTCTTTAAGATTATAAACATCTATATTTATTGTCATATTTCTTTTATCCTTAATAATAACTTCTTTCAGCATACATTTAAATTCTCTCATAGTTGCTAATATTTTATCCAATATGTGATACCATTTTTTGATATGTTCTAAAGAGAATTTTGAAAAACTCCCCCCTAAAGAAAATAATTAAGGGATTACATAATCGGCGGAAGATGATGAAATAAATCATGGGAAAAAAGATGCGCAAATTGCACTCTAAAACGCTAAAAAAGTAAAGTTTATATGTTGTT
>JAPWVK010000171.1 GCA_029241965.1 Candidatus Methanophagales archaeon | reverse complement strand
TGGTAGTGCAGTTCAGATAATTTTGGCCATTTATACCCATAGGGGCCTGGAATTTGACATAATTCTGTGGTTTTCTTCATTGTGCAGAATCTCGGTTTATCAAACAAAGCTGATTCAACTCCTGATCTTAGAAATTCAGCACCAACGATTTTATCATCAAAATCCATGTTGTGTGCAATTATAATTTCTGACTTAAGAATTAATTTAGAAAATTCGTGCAGAACTGCTTCTAAATGTACTCCCGATTCCAATGCATTCTCAGTCGTAATGCCATGCACATTGGAAGCATCGGCGGGAATGGTAAAACCCTCTGGTTTGATAATATAATTCGCTTCAGATATAAGATTCTGATTTTCGTCATACAGCAACCATGCAAGCTGAACCATTCTTGGCCAGTTGTTCAACTTTGTAAGTGGTACATTCCATACTTTTGGCAATCCAGTTGTTTCCGTATCGAAAAATAAATACATTAGTCTTGTTGCAAAATAGCCATTAAATAGAAGAAACAGATATCACCTACTACCCGCCCCTCCGCTTCAGCGGCACTTCAAATGATAATTCCACAACCCACATGAAATTAACATGGCTTTATCATTAAAAGAATCTTTTTGTTGCGAAACTTATCAGTAGTTATCAGCAGGCGTTTAATTCCAGCGATCGCATGCCCCACCCGAACATGGATACCACTGATAGCCTTATTCTGCGCCTTCTCCTCAGTCGTCAATTCTTTGCCATGTGATTGAATTCTGATGAGGATAGCCCTGTTGTGGCTCTCATTATTCTATCGTTATTTAAAGTTCTCTTAAGAGATATCCTGTTTACTTGTCCTATCTAATTAAAAACCTTTGCGTAGGGATTGCCTCTAATTAGCAGCAAGTCTATTGATCTAATAAATGGAACATAATAGTTTGTGAATATTAGACTTGTTGCAATAAAAAATCTTATAAAATGCTGCCTTCTAAAGTGTCCATTGCTCCGTGCATATTGCTCCTTTTTACGGATATTCTTTCTCCGGGCTTTCCCAAATTATTCCGCAACAAGTCTATTACGCACAGAGCAAAATACATCCGCTTACACTATCTCATGATGCGTTTTAAAAATTAATGTCTGCAGAAAACAATGCCTATCTTGTTATTAATGAAGAGGCAAAGCAACAAGTACATATAGAAATGCGTAATCAACTGAGCATAATTGATATGTCTAACATGATACAATGGCTCAATGAAACATACGATTTAATCCATTTGAAAACATTTGAGCTTGATTCCTCTAATCTTCCCTAGACTTCTAAAATAATATATTCTATTGGAACAGAAACAAAGCTTTTATTACCATATAAGGGGCGGGGGCGCCTCTATTTAGTTTAAAAAGACGAAATATACGGATTGGGGCAAGTGAGATTTATGATAATGGCGGCTCAGGATTTTACAAATTTGCGTTTCCTCATTAATTCCACCCCAATACAACCCGAAACTATCCCATTCCCTGCCACCCATGCAATCCCCACCCCTATCAATCCCATGCTCAACATCAATAAATAGCTACCCATTATAGTGAGGAATGCCGTACATCCATAAACATATATAACCGGCTTAGTTTCCTTCTGAACTCTTTTTAGTGTTGCATATATGGCATTAATAGCGTATGGAATACTCGCTATGCACAAGATCAATAATAGCCTGAATGAATTTATTGCATACTCGCCTCCAAATAATCCAAGTAAATATTTCCCAAACAAGAATAGTCCAATTATCGCTATAAGAAGGAGAGTAAATATAAACTTCATTGCTCTTTTCGTGGTTTTATTGAGCTCAGTAGGCGAAAAAGAGCCTTCAGCAAGCAAAGACGCAGAAGTTAATCTTGGGACTGAAAGTAGTAAAAAAGAAATTTGCCAGGCAATGAAGAAATAAGCAGTTTTTTCTGCTCCTAATATATTTATTACCATTATTGGTAAAATAAAAAAAGGAAGCTCTTCACATATCTTCGCGAGGTAATTGCCAAGCGAAAAACGAAAAATATCTCTGACAACTCCTTTTTTTATCTCAGGAATTGGTTTATAAGCAGGATAAACTTTTAAAATCAAGAAGATACCCAGAATGAAAGCAAGAATAGGTGTCAATCCATAAGAAACATAGATCCCAAAAGCGCCAAAAGCAACTAAACAAGGCACGATTACAATTCGAACGAGTATTGCGATATTTTGCACATAGACATATTCTGTTTTTCTGAATCCGACAAAAACACCTCCTATCTGTAGATTGGTTAAAGAAGCAGCGGCTGTAAAAAGGACGAAAAGCAAAAACAAAAATTTATTTTCTCTTATAATGCTTAAAGAAGGACTCCATATACTAATTCCTGCGATGAATATCAGTGTTAATGCGAGTGAAAAGATAAAAGAAATTGTTAGGCATGAATTTATCAATTCTTTTTTGTCTTCTCTCTCTGGCAGAAATCTTACCAAAGAGATGTCAAATCCCAAAAGCGAGAGCATCGAGATCAAGCCCATTGCAGCGATAATTGCGGAAGCAAGTCCTACTTCTTCTGTAGAGTAAAACCTTGCAGCAATAAGCCAGAAGAAAAATCCAGCGCCTGCAGAGGTTACAGATGAAAGCATTAAGAAGTATGCGTTTTTGAAGAGCGGGTCGTTTAGGTGTTGCTTTAGTTCATTGCGGTTTTTTGGTATTCCGAGTTTCATGGTATCCCGTTATATTTTTCACGAGAAATAAATTGTGCTTTCTGCATTCTCTGCTCAAAATATCTTAACCCCTGAACTATGAAATATTAATATGTCCCTTTTTCTCACAGGTACTATGTTTTTTTATGCAGCGAAAAGCTTATATGTACCCTCGTACGATTATACACACAATAAATGATTTACCTAAAAGAGGTGTGTGTGAGAGATGAATAGAGATGTGAGGGGGATATTAAAATTAGTAACCGTAGTCGTTTTATTGAGTTGTCTATTTGGCATTGCGGCGGGTCAGGACCCACAGGGTTCTATCAAAGTCACGTCGGAACCATCAGGAGCCCAGGTATACTTAGACGGCGAAATGCTTGTTGGACCCATATCAACAACATCCACCACGATTAAGGCGCCCCCCGGCTCTCATACTATTAAGCTCTCCCTTTTCGGTTATCAGGACTGGTCAACCACGGTACAGGTAACGGCTAACGAAACATCAGAAGTACATGCAACATTGGATCCTGTTCCCACACCAACACCGACTCCGACTCCAACGCCCACACCAACGCCTACACTACCAGCAAAAGGGTCTATCTCGGTCACTTCTTCGCCCACTGGTGCTGATATAACATTTGATGGCGTACCGGTTAACGCGATAACGCCATACACGATTAATGATGTTTCTCCTTGTTCTCATACAATTGCGCTCTCGCTTGACGGTTATCCCGATTGGTCAGCCAGTGTAGACGTAAAAGCAGGTGAGACCGCTCACGTACACCATGATTTCCCGGCTCCTACACCCACTCCCACACCCAAACCAACCACAGGTTCTATCAAAGTTACTTCTTCGCCCTCTGGAGCATCTATTTCTCTTGATGGTGTATACAAAGGAACGACTACGCTTACTATTAATGATGTATCCCCCGGTAAGCATACCATCAAGCTCTCTTATGAAGGTTGCGAGGACCCGTTCAACAAGTGTACAGGTAACAGCAGGCGACACGTCATATGTATCTATGACTTTGTCATGCCCTCGGCCACAGAAAACGGGTTATATCCGCGTTACTTCGTTACCTTCCCGTGCACAAGTTCGTTTAGATGGTGCATATAAAGGGACTACTGCCATTACTATATCCGGTGTCTCGCCCGGCTGGCATAGGATTAAGCTCTCACGTTCAGGCATAGCCAGTCACAAGACGTAGATGTATCAGCAGGCAGCACTTCCTACGTAGATGTTACATTAGACCCAGTCAGCTCACCGAGTTCTATATCTGTCACTTCTTCACCTTCCGGGGCATATATTGACCTGGATGGTGACTATACGGGTGCTATAACACCAAAAACTATATCCGGTGTCTCACCGGGTGCGCATATAATAAGATTACGATACAGCGGATACTATGACTGGTCAACCACGGTTAATGTGGCATCGGGGAACACAGCAGACGTATATGGGGCATTGACGGTTATCTCTTCACAAACACCGGGTTCTATATCGGTCTCTTCTTCGCCCTCTGGTGCATACATAAAATCGCTGGATGGTATAAGCTATAATGGCGTATTAAAAACGACCTGCACGATTCCTAATGTAAATCCCGGTACTCACATAATTGAACTCACTCTTGCGGGTTATGAAGACTGGTCAACAAGCGTAGGTGTAAACCCTGGCGAAACAGCAACCGTATCTGCAACTTTAGTTCCAAAACAGACACCCACAACAGGCACTATCACAGTAAGTTCGGAGCCTTCAGGCGCAAATGTGTACTTAGATAACGCATACAAAGGCTTAACGCCGATTACTATCCCGGATGTGTCACCCGGTACTCATACGGTTGAACTCAAACTGGACGGTTATTCGGATTGGTCTACAAGTGTGCAGGTGACTGTGTGCCACGAGGTGGCACGAGAGATGAGGGTTTGGCCCCTCGAAGCCGGCTTGCAGGAGCAGGCTTCAAACCGCCTTAAGCTGCTGTGGTTAAAAGCCATGGTGGTGAGCGTTAAGGAAAAGGTCCCACAAGATGGGATCAGGTGTGGGTCATCGAAACGAACGTAAGTGAACCGCTGAGGAAGTGTCGAAAGCGGATGGACGGCGTCAAAACCAGGGGCTGGTCGTTGACCTGGGATAAGTCTGGGGGAAAACCTGCTTACTGCCCAGCTGGCGTCCGGCATAAAGGCGGCGTGAACATGGTCCTGGCTCTCGTGTGGAACGTGGGAACCTATCCTCTGATGGTAAGGGAGAAACACAAGTGGGATGACCCCACAAGTGTGAGAGTACCGATGCAGGGGAATAGGGGCG
>JAPWVK010000170.1 GCA_029241965.1 Candidatus Methanophagales archaeon | reverse complement strand
TTTCTATGTCCCCCCTATTGGGGCGTATAGGGGACATGATTTATAAAGATTATATTCTTTTATATTCCGTTAAATGCTAAAGTAAGGCATTATAGCGCGATTAGTATTTTATGTACCCTATATTTGGTCGAAGTTAAGGTTCAAAAAGAAACTTTCATGATACACAAGGACACCCATGAGCATAAAAATGTATGTTCATGCCAAAATATTTAATAGTGGGTATCCAATCATTATAAACTCTCCTATTCGCTTCTATAAACTTAATGCAGTTTATCCCGCCGTTTTCGGTCAGCAGTACCGGCGTGTGGTGCATCCACATTAGCCTGTGCGTATCTCATAGTAGTAGGTTTTGTTAGTTATGCCATCGTGGATCCTCTTTATGCCTGGATTTTAGAAGCAAAAATCAAACGTTGTAAGCAAAAGTTGATTTAGCAGCAAAGCCGAAGAAGGATAATAATTTAAGTATCACAGGATTTTTAGTTTTAGTTACAGTGCCAAGGAAAAGAGCGATGGAAGAAAAGATAGAATTCTCTGCATTCTCGCCTACGGACTATCGGTATGCCGTGGGCGAATTAAGGGATTATCTATCAGAAGAAGCGTTTGTGCAGTATAAAGCCAAAGTAGAAGCGGCAATTGCCCAAGGTTTTGCAAATAGTGGCATTTTACGTATGGATTTATGCGATGAGATAGTGGAAGCGGCATCGAAAGTGAATGCAGAGTCGGTTTACGAAGAGGAGCAGCGAACGAAGCATGACATCAGAGCGTTAGTTAATGTAATAAAGAGCAAAGTAAGTGATGAAGCAAAACCATTCGTGCATCTCTGTGCTACTTCTTATGATGTGGTGGACACCGCAAATGCGCTCAGGTACAAAGACGCCGTGAATAAAGTTATTATTCCGGATATGGTCGCATTGGAACGAGCCTGGATAAAATTGGCACGCCGGGAAAAGAGCACGTTACAAATAGGACGGACTCATGGTCAACATGCAGAACCCATTACTTTCGGATTCGCAATTGCACAATACGTGAACCGCTGGGGTTCGCAGATATTAAAGGTGACGGCAGCGAGCGAGAACCTTGTAGGGCAATTTTCAGGTGCTGTGGGCGCGTATAACGCATCGTCTTTACTTTTCGATGACCCGGAGGAGTTTGAACGAGAGGTGCTGACCTTGCTTGGTATGCAACCCGCGGCAATATCCACGCAGATAGTCCCACCAGAACCCATGTCCGATTTCTTCCATTCCGTTATATGCAGTTTCTCGGTGTTAGCCAATTTCTGTGACGATATGCGGCATCTTCAACGAACTGAGATAGGCGAGGTGATGGAACGAGTGACGGAAGGGCAGGTAGGCTCGTCAACGATGCCGCACAAGAGGAACCCAATTAGTTTCGAGGGGGTAAAAAGCCTGTGGAAGAGATTCATGCCTCAAGTTGTCACCATGCACCTCGACCAGGTATCTGAACACCAACGCGACCTGACGAATTCAGCGTCCCAGCGATACATCCCGGAGTTGCTTGTGGTTTTTGACTACTGCGTGAAGCGGCTGAAACGAATTTCTGAGCGGTTAGAAGTGGATAGAACGAAGATGCGTGCGAATTTTGCCATTTCTGAGGATACTATTATCGCAGAGCCGCTATACATTCTTCTGTCTTATTATGGACATCCCGATGCGCATGAATACGTACGGAAGAAGACTCTTCAGGCTTATAACGAGAAGAAATCGTTGAAGGAACTAATCGAGGCCGAAAGCGATGAAGATGTTCTGTCGTATATGAAGCGGTTCACGCAGGAGCAGCAGGAGAAGGGCTTTGATGCTGAGAAATATACAGGGATAGCGGCAGAGAAGGCGGAGAAGGTTGCGAGTTATTGGGAAAGCGTTTTAAAAGGATTGTAATTCAATCTATTGATAGTGCTAAAATGAAAAACGAAATGAAAATTACCGAGTTGAGAACCATAGATTTGATTTTAAAAGAAAATGAGAGGGTCCCCTCGTTAGAAACATCTATGGCGAATGTTCAACCGTGTTTTTGGTGAATAAATCTGTATTTGACAGTCCTGCTTTGAAATGATACGATTTCAAGCCCTTGAACATATACAAGACAGGTTTTTGATAATCACTTTGAACTATTCAACCAACCTCATTTAACGCCTTTTTGATTTGTGTTTGGAGCCAGATAAATAGGCGATTTTTTCATTATTACCTCTGTCAGTTCCTGAATGTACCCCACGTCAGCACGATTAAGCGCTTGCAGTATCTCCTCTTTCGGTATCGCTCTTGCCTGACTGAGCCACGCGATTCTATCTTCTTCCTGATCTTTTATGCTTCTTTGCTTGAATGTGAGGTCTGGATAAACGGTTATCCACGTTTCTTGTGCCGGTGGTGTGGGATATTCGCGATAACAACTCCGGCTTATGATGGCGTTAGGAAGGTGCTTGGCGGCGAGTTGGTACGCCTGCTCTATTTCTCCTATGGTTGGACGCCTCGTAACCTCTTCAAATGCAAAGGTCGGTGTAAACGGGTTTATCCGGTGTTTCATGGCTTTATTTACGGTCGAAAGGAACTCAGCTATTCGCTCTATCTCCTTATCGTCCACGATACCGGGCATGTAAACCGTCTGAATAAGCAGCTCTATCCCTGTATCGTTTAGCATTCTCACTGCATTTAATACCGGTTTATTCGACTTCCCTGTGTACCATATATGGATGTCTTCAGAGAACGCTTTGACGTCTATGTGCGCCTCGGTTAGACCCGCATCTACTAACTCAGAAGCATAATTCTCTTCCAGCCCTATCTCGTAGCCATTGGACATCAAAATAATCTCTTTAAACCCTTTTGCCTTCAAGCCTGTAACGAGAGCCATTAGATATTCACGGTCGAGGGTAGGCTCTCCACCCGTAATCATCGCTTTGGCGGGAAGCTGCCCGTAGTGCTTTAGGCACGCCTGCTCTGCACGTTCCAGTGTCTCCTCCGCGCTGAGCAGGGTCCCCCCGCCATCGCGTGCAGGGCGAAAACATCCTTTACAGCGGAAGTCACAGCCGGTCAGCATGAACCATATGCGGGGTTCTATCTCCGAAAGTGTGAAATATTGTACGCCTCTTTTTCCCATTTTTGATTGTTACTCCTATACCATTATTAATCTTCAGAGTATAAAAAAATTTACAACAAAGAATAAATTGAGATACATATATTTGTGGACAAAAGATGCATATCAGCACTGATGTTGGTGGTACATTCACAGACTTTGTAATATTTGATGGCGGGGTGATAAAGACGTTCAAGGTGCCTTCCACGCCACAGAAGCCCGAACTCGGTATCGAGAACGGCCTGAACAGACTGCCTACTGCCACTACCTTCTCGCATGGCGCTACAATCGCAACAAATGCGGTTTTAGAACGAAAAGGGGCGCGGATCGGGCTGATAACAACAAAAGGTTTTGCCGACATCCTTAAAATCGGACGACAAAAACGCCCAAATCTTTATACGTTTGATTCCCGAAGACCAAAGTCGTTGGTTGATTCTTATTTTGAAATTTCTGAGCGCGTATCATCAAAAGGCGAGCTAATCTAATCACCAACCGAAGAAGAAATCCGGGCAGTTGTGGCACGGCTAAAATCGCAGGGCATTGATTCGGTAGCTATCTGCTTCTTATTCTCCTTTCTGAACCCTAAAAATGAACGGGTTGTAGGCGATAAGCTCATAAAAGAAGGTTCATCTGTTTCTTGCTCTTCGGAGGTGCTGCCGGAATTTAGGGAATACGAGCGGATGTCCACGACCGTCTTAGATGCGTATTTAAAGCGAATTGTAGAGGGCTACATAACAAATATGGGCGCTATTCTGGCGAAGGAAGGAACGGCGCAATTCTATGTCATGCAATCCAACGGAGGGGTAGTTAAGGCAGGGGTTGTGAAGAATAAACCCGTAAACATGCTACTATCCGGCCCTGCAGGAGGTGTAGCAGCCTCAAAGTTCTTAGCGGAACTTATCGGAATAGACAAGTTGATAACCTTTGACATGGGCGGAACAAGTGCCGATGTCTCTACTGTGGTCAACGGTAATTTGTCATGGACTTCTGAGGGTAGCATTGGTGGATTGCCGCTAAAAATGCCTGTGGTGGACATCGTGACTGTTGGCGCTGGTGGTGGTAGCATCGCGTGGTTAGATGAGGGTGGCGCTTTAAGGGTGGGACCCGAAAGTGCAGGTGCTTTTCCGGGTCCTATATGTTACGGGCTCGATGGAAATGACGTTACGGTAACCGACTGCGATTTGCTATGCGGTTTTATCAATCCGAACTACTTTTTGGGTGGTGAAATGGTCTTAAATGCAGAGAAGGCGAAGACAGAAGTGGCAAAATTCGCGGATGAGATTGGCATGTCTTATGAAGATACGATCCGTGGTGTTTTGAATGTGGTCAACTCAAACATGATCAGGGCAATCCGGTTAGCCTCTGTGGAGAAAGGACTTGACACCCGTGATTTCTCTTTGATTGCTTTTGGTGGTGCGGGCCCGGTGCATGCAGCAGCATTGGCAAAGGAGCTGAACATTCCGAGGGTGATAGTTCCATTTGCACCAGGGGTATTCTCTGCTTATGGTATCATGGTATCTGACGTGCAATTGGATCACAGCAGGACTAAAATTTTGAGGACAACGGGGGAAAAGGTAGAGGAGTTTGTAAAAGGGACGATAGAAGATGTCGTAGCTGAAGCCAAAAGCGAGCTTGAAGAACAGGATATTAGCCTCGAAGAAGCAATGCTGTTCCCTTCCCTAAATATGAGATATGTTGGGCAGAGTTATGAAATAAATGTGAGCTTCAAGGGTTTGGCGGATACATTAAAGAGCTTCCATGCGAGTCATAACTGACTTTATGGCTATTCTATTCCTGCGGAGGATGTGGAAATCGTTAATGTTCGATTGCGAGTGGTTGCGCCCCGAGCGAAACCCAGCCCACCGAAAGTGAAAAAGGAAGGTAAAGGAAAGCCGGTTGAATATAGAAAGGTGTTGTTTGAAGAAGGTTTAGAGAAGACACCGGTTTATAGGAGAGAGGATTCACCTGTTGAGCACGAAGGTGCGGCAATTATTGATGGCAATGATTCCGCCATTGTTGTATCGCCTGACATGAGTTTTTCGGTGGATGGGTATGGGGACATCGTTCTACACATAACCTAACAGATCATTGCATCCTATAAAAATACGTTTTTTGGCTGTCTCAAATCCCAACAAGAGAACATTAAGCTAATGTTGAATGAAAGAATTACTACGAATCACAACTTGGTGAGGGTGCCAACGTATCCGAGACAGCTTGTTTAATCTTCATTGGTAATGATTTCCGATAATGCTCTTGGGATTTCGGAAAACCCGATGAAATCGTGATTTGGGCGAACACCAACGGCACGAACCTGATATGCCCTGTTATTCGGGCAATATTTCTATGATGTACGTAGTGTGTTTATATGCCTTTTCAAGATAGAACCCAGCACATTTTTTCTACGGCGCCGGCATACGTGCAGCCAAAAGTTTTAGCGCTTAAATAATCGCGCTACAAACGCTTAATGAAATAGCATCATCACACCATCTTCTAATAATAGGAGGAACAGAACTCACAATTATTATAGCACTAATCTTTCGTGTCGTTCGTGATTTCAGACAAAATTATTAGAGGCTTTCTCCAAAAGGAATACTCTTGTTGTGTTTGTTTAGCTAACCGCAGATTACACAGATTTTCACGAGAAACTTTTTATTAAAAAGGAAAGCGTTACCAACAACTTTTTTACTTTCAGTAAAAACCTTGACTAAAAACGTTATTTTTGTTTTTCTTTTAGCACCGTTTTTCTTTTTGTGAAAAAGAAAAAGTGTTGTGTTAATCTTGTGGAATCTCGTGGTTTTAAAAATTCGCTATACAAATACCTCTTGTTACTACAGCACCCGCTTCACAATCGTCGGGTCGGCCGGTGACGCCACCAGCACTTTCTTTATTATCCCCTTCACAACTCATAAAAGGGGAAAAAATAAAAAGGGGAAAAGGCTTATTCCACCTTTTTACCCAAATCGGGCCCCGGGGACGTTACATAGATGGAGTCCACCTTAACAATAACCGCAGCTTTTGGGCTAAGCTGTGGCATCATTGATTTCACCATATTAACGCCATCGTCAAAGACGCTTCCTGACGTTTCTATCCTGGCACTGCCTTTTAACTGATACCCCTTTAAAGTATCCATATCCCAAACAGAAATCGCTACTCTGGGATTCGCTTTCATATTCTCCTCTGTCTTTTTCATAAAGTTATCCATCAACAGCACTTCATCCTCGGACAGAACTTTACCAAATGCAATCGGCACTACATTTGGCTCGCCTTCTTTGGTAGCAGTAGCTACCGCCAACCCCTTCGATTTCCCCACTACTTCTTTCACTTCTTCTGTTATTCTTGCCATATTCTTGCACCTCTTTTTATATTTGTGCACAGCTCTATAAAAATTTTACTATATTTGTCAGCATCTCGTACTAACAAGCAGACAAACAAAACAGTGGTTCCAAAACCATTCAATATTGGTGAAAGCATCTTTTATTATTTGGATAAGATGTGGGACTCATGAATAGCTTCAGGGACGGGCTGTTCGGGACTACCGAAGCACCAGAAAAGTTTTTACCGACCTGTCTGTGATAAGAGTGTAGTTTAAGTCATAAACACTCGTACTTAAAGACAGTTAACCGATAGCCCTCTTACCGTTTTTTAATTAATTACTGATGCTTTTAGCGAATGCCTAAAAACAGTTTCAAAAACACTTCTCAAACCTTATTACATATCCACCTCGCTTTTCGCCTTCATCGCTTTTTCGGGCAATTCCTATCAGGGTTGTTATGCAACTGTCCTTTTTAATAGCAGCCATCACCTTACCTTCGCTTTCGTCTATACGCTTTTATAAGACATCCCGCAGTAAAAGATGAGCGCAAGGTAAAAAAGAAAGCACCGATTATTTTTTATATCTCCTTTATACGGCCACCCAAATCAAAGATAATATCAGGAATATAAAGCGTGTTTTGGTATGAAAACACCATATTTGTATTTGTATAGCGAGATTTAAAACCACGAGATTTCACTAGATTAGCACAAGATTCGTGGGTTAACATCGGATAAAAGAGCCAAGAGAGTACCAATAAAGTACTTAAGTCTGATCTATAGTTTTGTCTTCTCGTGCAAATCTGTGCAATCTGGTGGTTTACTAAACACTTACCATTATTTCATGCTCATGGGTGTCACCGTGGATCATGATGGTTTCTTTTTAAAAGGTCTTGGTATAAACATCGGCACTTTATTCATATACTCTTCATATTGCGAACCCAGCTTATCAATTAAAAGTTTTTCTTCATATCGTGAAATAAAGTAATAAAACAGAATTATGATGAGCCATATGCAGAATGAAATAATGGATAAGGAAATAATGATGAACCCAAGATACAATAAAATAGCACCCAAATAGATTGGATGGCGAACAATTGAAAAGACACCGGTTTTTATAACGGCTAACTCTTTCCTTTTTTCACCAAAAACAGTTTTTAGGCCGGAACGAGCAAAAAAGAGCGCAAGTAAAAACACTGGTAGTGACAAGAGTACCCTGAGATAAATTGAGACTGTCGGTGTAAAGAACACTGAGAAGTGTAGAATGTCCTTATCAACTAACCATCCAGCAATAAAAAGTATGAGTAGTAATAGTTGACCTATGTCACCTACCGAATGCTCGCCAGCAAGATCGTTGCGATCTTCATGTCCTTTACGCTTATAACCTCTTCTTTCTTTCATATTTTATCACTTCGAAAAGCCCCACCCGTGCCACCTCGACTGAAGTCGGAGACATCCGTTAGCCATAGGTGGGGTATTTAGCAAGAGCAGGATGAAAGTAATTTTTTGTGATTATAGAGATACTGATAAATTACTCTGTTTCTTCTACACTGTTTCTCCTACACTCTTCTTTATTTTATCCCATCGTTCTTTGTGTTCCACAATCATTTTTGGCGTTATGTTATGCCCCTTAATTATATAGGTTTCACCTTTCCAAATAGGCACGTTTTCCTCATCTATTGTTACGTATCCCTCCTCAATATTACTGGTTGACCTTATTTCTTTTTCTAACAGTTTTATCCAATCATCAACATCGAGGATGTAGAAATCATATCTTTCGTCTACGCTTTTATTCTTAAAATCCACGAAGACAAGAAAATCATTCTTTCTGAATATTCCTTTACAATGTGGCCAATCTGGCCCATTTTTACCTTTAACTTGGATTCTTGCCATACCTTTGTCTGTTTCAATTAGAATATCGGTTCTTTTCCGATTCCCAAGGGTCAGTTGGGCATAGATATTTCTTCTGCAAAGCTCACATGCGACAGCATACTCAGCAGAAAGTC
>JAPWVK010000169.1 GCA_029241965.1 Candidatus Methanophagales archaeon | reverse complement strand
TTTTGCTTGCCTTCGTTTGCGGAACTGATTGGGGCAAAGAGTTTTCCAGAGAAAGACTACGATACGGGTTAGGATGAAGTGAGTGATGCGTTTGGCGTGGTATATTCTATTGGAAATATCGCGTAGTGCAGTAGAATATTTATATGTGCGTATGACTGATCCGTATGTTCTACCGCGGGATAACTGAGACGTATAGTATATCTTCCGTCCATTCCCAATCAATATGGAGAGGATACAAAAGAAGTATGAAACCGGTAAACATCAGATTACCAGAAGCGAATCTAAAGAAGCTCGATGAAATCGCTGCTAAGAATGGTATCACTCGCTCTGAAGTGATGCGACACGCACTAACGATTTATTTTCAAGTATTGGAGAACATAGGCGGGTTCATAGACTTGAGGAGCCTGAAAATAGCACCAGATGCGGTTTCAAGCACTAAATGGGGCGACCTTGTGATTATGAAGCTGGGTAATGGCCGTGCATTCGTGCTGGCTAATTCTTCCTCCGGCGGGATAGGCCCGAAGAACGAAGATATAGTTAAACTTGATGGCAAACTCCTGGGGCAGTTGATGGCACGAACAGTGCTTATAAAGGTTCTGTCTTCGGGCGCGCAGCCGATTGCTTTAGTCGTCAACCTGAGCGTGGAATTCTTTCCCACCGGCTCCCAGATATTTCAGGGTGTGCGCGAAGAAGCATATAAAATTAAATCTTTGGATATATTGGAAGGGCATACCGAGGAGAACATCGAAACAAGCCAAACGGGCATGGGTATTACCGCATTGGGCTTGTGCATGGAAAAAGAGCTAAAAGTAGGGAAATCGTTGAAGGATGATTTTATTCTCGCAGTAGGTGAGCCAACTGTAGGACAGGAAGTGCTAAAAGTTCATGCCAGTAGTATCGTGATGGTGGAAGACATGCAGAAACTTGCAAAGATGGCTTTTGTCCACGAAATCATACCCGTGGGTCATGCGGGCATAAAAGGTAGCTTGGGAATGATGCATACGAGATATAAGTATAAACTGGAGCCGGATATTGATATAGAGAAATCAGCGGGTCCTTCTACCACTGTGCTTGTTACACTGGAGGAGGAGAATATAGAAGTGCTGAAACGTCATATAAAAAAGCCCGTCCGAGTCATAGCCCGGATTCTGTGATAACCGGTATTCAAAATGTATTTGACGGTATGTTTAAGTTCGCCTCTATAAAAGCATAGAGGTTAAAAAATAGAATACGCAGGGCTTGATTTGCACAAAAGTTTTGGAGCTCCCCCCTTATAGTGGGGGTATTTATTTCATTCAATTTTAACTTTTACCACCAATGCAATAATAAAAAGATGAATGAAGGATCTAAAAAAAACGAGGCCGCAAGCGGGAGGATCATGATCCGGCATGCTCCAATCAGAATTGCGATATTTATGGAATAGTTAACCACGAAGACGTGATCAGGTATGGACACCAAAAGAACGGTGAACAAGAATACAAGTGTAATCGGTGCGAAGCGCGATTCAATAGAAGAAAAGGGACACCATTAGAAGGTCTTCGCACGCCGATCTACGTTATCTTGATGGCGATGGCCATGTACATGTGTGGTGTGGGTGTGGGGATGATTGCTGCTGTTACTGGAAAACAGGAGAAAACGGTAGAGCGATGGATACGGAGGATAGCGCCGCACTGCGAGGTACTGATAAAACAAGAGTTGTGTAAGCGAAACCACAACTTCAGTTCCTTGTATTTGCAAATGGACGAATTGTGGAGCTATCTGTGGAGAAAGAAGACAAAAGTGTGGATTTGGACTGGGATCGACGTGGTAACGAGGTTGTTCATTGCTTTTCACATCGGTGATAGAAGTAGTAATTCGGCAAAAGCATTGATAAAGACAATAAAGGCAAGGACACATGGTGTGCCGAGATTGATTAC
>JAPWVK010000168.1 GCA_029241965.1 Candidatus Methanophagales archaeon | reverse complement strand
TTAAAGATGCGGTTAACACTATCTGGTGGCTGGCAAAGACAGACTTTCCAAAAGCAGATATCACCCGAGTGTTAGTTCCTTATTCTGAAAGGATGAAACTCTTGCTTCAGAACAGCGAAAAATACTATTCACCGAAAAAAAGACCTTCAGGACACGATATAAGTAATCGCTTTGGTGTAGATAATGGTGGTGCAATTCCACCAAATCTATTGCAAATCCCGAATACTGAAAGTAGTTCACAATATCTGCGATGTTGCAAGATTTTAGGGGTAAAACCACACCCTGCAAGATTTCCACAGAAACTCCCGGAATTCTTTACAAAATTGCTGACTGATGCTGGGGATACGTTTTTAGATATTTTTGCCGGCTCAAACACCACGGGTGCGGCAGCCGAAAGTTTGGGTCGCGAATGGATTGCTTTTGAAGTTAATCAATTTTATCTTGCAACATCAACTTTCCGCTTTCTTAACAAAATAGACGAAAATATGATCAGAATACTGTATGAGAAACTTAATTCCGTGGGGGCGGCGGAAATAACGATCCCTCAGGTAATTCAACTTCAGATTATAGAACAGGAGGGAGAAGTTGAAACGGTCACAGCAAAGTTTTGATCGCTATTTGAAAAGCGGTAAAACGCAATGTGGGAGGAAGGTATAGACTAAAGGGGACATTTGCATCACAAATCAAAAGGGAAAAATCGGAATTTAGAGGGCGTGTCCTTTAACATATCGCAGGTTTTGCTCTACCCGATATAGACCGACAGATAAAAAACAACCAATTTCTCCAGTTTCACTGACTGGTGAAGCTTCCAGTTTGTTGCCCATTGCCAAATTCTGAATCGAGTTATGAAAAGTTCGCTCAGCCATTCGGTATCTCTCCATCATTTACTTTTTTGGGTATTTACCAGAATACCATCACTCCATGGAACTCCTACGGAGTTCCGCTAGTTTTTCTGACGGAATGATATTTTAGATAAAGACTCAATTATACAGTAGATACATCACATACACGCCTTATTTTTAAGATTTTATTGGAAATGCGGAACAGGCCCAATAAACTGAGAAAAATCACAAATTTTGCACTTTTCCATTTTAACTCGGCATTTTGCAATTACACCATTACCTTCTCGCATAGTTTACCGCATCCCCCATAAATCCTATTGCGTCCCTTATTCGCCCTAACTCCTCAAACCCGTAGGATACCCGTAATTGCCTTTTACCCCGTTCGACCAAGTCTCCTTGTGGGTGACAACAAAATTGTCCCGGCACATAATTTACTCGCGGATTCTTATTTGTAGCGGGACCGTCAACATCCACATCGCCTGTGGTTCTCGATAAGTATTTGAAAAGAGCAGAACCCTCTGTTGTTTGTATACCATCAAGTGTCAAATAATAATAAAATCCTGCTTTTCCGCCACTACATGCCGATACTACCGCGCCTAATTGTTCGTCTATACACTTTTTGACTTCTCGTGCCTTTTCGCGATACCCTCGATTTACACGCTCTATTTGGCGTTGAACATGATGGTCTAAGAGGTAACTGGCAATCTCTTGTGTAATTAGCGGTGCACTGAACCCGACATCGCTTGTTTTCTGTATCATCGCGTTTAAGAATGGGCTGTTAGTTCCAATCATATAGCCTATCCGTAACGCAGGTGCGAGAATTTTCGATAAGGTCCCTATCTCATATACAAGGCCCTGTTCATCATAGAGCAATCCTGATTCTAATGGTGGTACTGCGGGGTCATGCACCAGATTCTCGTAGGCAGTATCAAAAATTAACGGGATTTTTCTGCACTCGGTATGCGATAATTCAGTCACTATCTGCACTAATTCCGCTCTTCTTTCGTTAGATAATATGGAGCTCGTTGGGTTATTGATTGTCACGACATAAAAAAACGCAATCTCATTTTTCCGGCTGCCTAACCCGCTAATCTTATCGCGTAATAGGTCAGTCCTTATTCCGTTCTCATCTTCAGATACTGCCAAAACGTCAAAACCTTGCCGTTGTAAGAAATCGCAATAAATATAGTACATAGGATCAGAGGTGATTACTATTCCTGGCTGTAAGACATGAGCTATTCCTTCGAGCAGGCTCGTCGCGCCGTTAGGGCCAATAATAATTTCGTTTTTAGCTATTATCTCTTGTGTGAGACTACCGATAGCATTTCCTATGTGGAAGTTCTTGATAGAATCAAGCAAATTCAGAGAGCCACGCGAGCCACCGTAATTGAGTGCTAATTTGTATTTCTCCTGATGTGAGAGAACCGCACGCATAGCTTCTAAAATGAGTTCACGTGGGATAGTTCTCTCGTTTACATAGCCGACGCCTAAGTTGATGTCTTTATCTTGCCTGAAATCTTCTGTAAATGCAGCCATCATTCTGTTTATCGGGGCTGGGCTGGTTGAAGCGGAGCCATATCCGGATAATAAAAAATCGGCGAGGTTCATGTCTATAAATAAACGGATGTTGATTATTAAATAAGTGGTACTTTTACTCAAGAGCTGTTTGATCGCTATTGACAACACGCCATTGCAAAAAACAAATTATTTATATACCCACATCTATTCAAAAGACCGGAGTAGAAAAATGGATTACCATGATTGTATAAAGTTTGCGAACGAAAATCCTGTATGCTATATTGCAACGACTGATGGCGCATAACCAAGGGTTCGTGGATTTCTGAGGTGGTTTGCAGACGAAGATGGTTTCTATTTCCATACAGGAGCCACGAAAGAGGTCTGTGAACAATTAAAGACAAATCCAAAGGTGGAAGTATGTTTTTATGCGATAGGGAACCCCAAAACCGCGCAGATGATGCGAGTGGCAGAAGATGTAGTATTTCTTGATGATATTGCACTTAAGACAAGGCTGCTTGAAGAAAGACCGTTTTTAAAGGCAATTGCAACGGAAGGGCCAGAAGACCCGTTGTTAGTGCTATTCCGGGTGTATAACGGCGAAGCCCATTTCTGGACTATGGAAGACAATATGCGTGAGTCAGAAATCGAGCGAATAACGTTTTGAAGCGTTTAAAGATGATACCATTGATTAACTTAGAGGCTAAAATTAGAGAGATTAACAAACCGTGGTCTCCCATTGAAGTAGCACGTGTAAATGATCAGGTTATTCGGATGGCACTGCTTGAAGGAGACTATCACTGGCACAAGCATACAAATGAAGACGAACTTTTTTACGTTTACAGAGGAAGCATAGTTGTTCAATTAAAGGGTCACCCGGATATAACTTTACACGATGGAGAAATGGCTGTGATACCCAAAGGTGTGGAACACTGCCCGAAAAGTTTAGAGCCATCTTATGTTCTGATGTTTGAGCCGTCTGTTCTAAAAAGCCGAGGAGATTAGGCGGCTAAGATAATTTAAAGTAAAAGTTCAAAGACGACAGGAATACATATATGCCATCGTGAGTAATAAGGACATAGGAAGGATAATACAAAGGAAGTTTAAGATGAATTCAGAAATTTTAACTACTATTCCGTCAACAGATCCAACCAATCTGTTTAGATTGAGGGACAGTGTCTATTCTACGGACCTGTTAATAACAGCAGTTGCGCATTTTGATTTCTTTTCCTGGCTCGATAAAAACCCTGCGGATATACATGAGATTTGTACCACCTTAGAGATAGAACAAAGACCCGCAGATGCAATGCTTACTCTTTTCAAGGCACTGAACTTGATAGAAGAGAGAGAAGGTCTGTATTATTTAACGGAACTATCAAAGGATTATTTGATTAAGTCATCGCCATGGTCGTTAGGCCCCTATTTCGCGTCACTAAAAGAAAGACCCATTTGTGACGATATGTTAAGAGTTTTAAAGACTGGTAAACCGGCTAACTGGGGCGCAAAGAAAGATGAAAGGGAGTGGGTACTTGCAATGGAAGAAGATGAGTTCGCTGAGACGTTCACTGCCGCTATGGATTGCCGTGGCGCGTATCTTGCTCCGGTTCTTGCAAAAACAGTTGATTTGGCGGGATATGATAGGTTATTAGATATTGCAGGTGCATCGGGCATTTACGCATCGGCTATTGTGTCTCAACAGCCACATATGTCTGCAGCGGTCTTTGAAAAGCCGCCGGTTGACGGGATTGCCAGAAACACAATAAATGGACGGGATATGGAGAATAAAATCGATGTGATAGCAGGTGATATGTTCAAAGATGAGTTTCCAAAAGGATTTGATGTACATCTCTTCTCTCATGTCTTACATGATTGGGATTTTAGTGACGTTAAATTGCTATTGGAAAATTCGTATAGGAATCTAAATCCGGGCGGTCGGATAATGATCCATGATGCACATATAAATGCGGCGAAAAACGGGCCTTTACCGGTGGCTGAATATTCTGTTCTGTTAATGTTTGCATCTGAAGGCAAATGCTATTCAATATCTGAAATGGAAGAACTATTGGCAGGGACGGGCTTTTCCGGGATAAGATATGTGCCGACAGTTGCAAATCGGAGTGTTATTATTGGTGAAAAAGAGTGAAAATACGCAAGAGTATTTTTATACATCCACAGGTATTTAAAAGACAGGGGGCAAAAAATGAGAGGGACAGTTCAACTAAGGGAGGGTTATGCGAACGGTTCGGATATACTGCCAAATTAGAAGAATATGCAAAGTAAATTGGGATATATGACGTTATCTGCAATACAGTGCTCTAAGGTGCAAACTGTTAGGGATTGGCAAAATAAGGAGGTGGTTTTGAATGAAACAGAAGTTAACAATTAACATTTTGGTTAAGGAAGCAAAGGCTTTTTGTCGAAAGGAATCCAAATTTGATAATCCTGATTTATTTGGAATAACTGATGGGAAAGCAGTTGGAACTTTTATAGAACATAAATTCCAAAAATATCTTTCGTTAAAATATGAGTATATAATTGGTTCTTCTGCAAGTGGTATTGACATGCCCTCAGAAGATATAAATACGGATATTAAGGTTACTTCTGCTAAACAACCACAATCATCCTGCCCTTTTAGAAATGCGCGACAAAAGATATATGGTTTGGGATATAACTTATTGGTATTTGTTTATGAGAAGAATGATGATCCTGATAAAAAGATATCAAATCTCAATTTTGTGAGTTGCTCGTTTATATATGAAAACCGAACCGCAGATTATCAATTAACAAGAACTATTCGACAAATGTTAGAAAATAATGCTAATTCTGAGGATATTATAGCATATTTAACGGATCGAAATTTACCAGCCGAGGAAATTACCATGAGTCAGTTAGCAGAAGAAATACTCGCTAACCTGCCTCAACAAGGCTATTTGACTATATCAAATGCGCTTCAATGGCGATTGCAATATGGCCGAATAGTAGAACTGAATGAAAATGTTGAAGGAATAATTCCCATAATCCGTAAAGGGGGATAAACGATAATATGAAAACCGCTATTAAATCGATCCAACCTACCACAATTAAATTCTTAATTGAAAAGATTGGCAAAATGACAGATTATCGAGAGGCTAACGAATTGTTGAACCATCTAACGGGTATAGATACATTTTTTAGAAACCAAGAAGATTTTTTAACTTTACTAGAACTTCTTAAGCCAAATTTCATGATTTGTGAAGGAGTTGATAGACGAGAATATGGTGATTTCCAAACCCCTTATAAATTAACCGACTCTATATGTTCATATTTGGATAGTGCAGGCGTATCACCAGATGTAATAATTGAACCAACCTTTGGAAAAGGGTCTTTTTTAATTTCTGCTCTTAAATATTTCCCGAAGTTAAAGAATATCTATGGTGTAGAAATTTATGAATCTTACTATTGGGCGGCTAAATTTGCCATAGTTGAACTATTTATAAAACATCCTGACTTAAATAAACCGCGAATTTTACTTCATCTTAATGACATTTTTAAGTTTGATTTCATGGAAATTGAAGGAGCAATTGAGGAATATAATGTTTTAGTATTAGGTAATCCTCCGTGGGTTACTAGTTCTGAGCTAGGTATTTTAAATTCAAAAAACTTACCTAAAAAGACTAATATTAAGTCACTTAAGGGATTGGATGCTATTACCGGCAAGGGGAATTTCGACATATCTGAGTCCATTATTCTGATGATGCTTAACTCTTTTTTAAAATATAAGGGCAATATAGCTATGTTAGCAAAGAATTCCGTTATCAGGAATTTAATTCATCATTTACCAACAACAAGTTGTAAGATTAATGATGTGATCGCTTTAAAGATAAACGCGAAAGAATATTTCAATGCCTCAGTCGAAGCATCGCTATTCAAATGTAGTTGTGGTTCAAATAAGCATTCTCTTACTTGTAAAGTTTCCTCGCTTATCTCTCCCAATTCAATTGAAAACGAGTTTGGGTGGGTTGGTGACAAATTTGTTTCCGATGTGGCTCTTTACAAAAAGAACAAAAGATATGATGGAATTTCTCCTTATATTTGGAGACAAGGTGTTAAGCATGATTGCTCAAAAATTATGGAACTACAGCAGATAGAGGGTAATTATTTCAATGGCTTTAGAATAGAATTAAACATAGAAGATGAATTGATATACGGTTTAGTTAAAAGTTCAGATTTAAGTTCGCCTGTTATAACAAAGCCAAGAAAGTATGTAATCATAACACAAAATCGTATTGGGGAAGACACAATTTATTTGGCTGCTAAATTCCCAAAGCTTTATCAATATCTAACGGGAAATAAGAATGTTTTCGAGCAAAGGAAATCATGTATTTACAAAAACAAACCACCATTTTCAATATTTGGCATTGGCGATTATTCTTTTAGACCATATAAAGTTGCAATATCTGGTCTTTATAAGCGGTCTAACTTTTCTTTGATAGTACCAGAGAACAAGAAACCAATAATGTTGGATGATACCTGTTATTTTTTAGGATTTGACAGTTTTTCCAAAGCTATTTTTGTTTGGGCTATTCTTAATAATGGACGTGCTCAACAATTGCTTGCTGCACTTACGTTTTTAGATGCAAAACGTCCCTATACAAAAGATATTTTAATGCGCATTAGTATAGACAAAGTCGCTAAAGATATGAGCTATAATGAAATCGTGAATCAAATTAAATCATTGGATGAACAAATGCTGGTTAACGTAACAGAGGATAAATGGAAAATATTTCTTGGAAAGATGAATAAAAGAAACTCGGAGACAAAACAACTATCAATATTTGAAATAATGACAGATCAACCTTCCTCATCTTTGACTTCGGCAGGAAATTGAGCACGGTACAGCAGATAAATAGCACGATGTTTGTGGAAAGCATTACGTTCCAAATTTTATGTGTATTACAAAGGGAATGAAAATGGCTAAAAAAGTCGGACATCATGAAAAACAGGATGTGAATGAATTGACAAGAGATATTGATGACGATTGGAATAACTTTGTTGTTAGCGAAATAAACGATCACAATGTAAGATTAAGCGTCCTGCAACGTGATTTTCACTGGCATCTGCACAAGAATAGTGACGAACTGTTTTATATGATTGAACGTATGCTATACGTTGATCTGGTGGATCGTACTGGGGAAATAGGTCCGGGCCAGATGATTACTATTCCTAAAAATGTCAGGCATAGAACAAGGTCTAAATTACGGACAATCGTTCTGTGCTTTGAATCTGAGAGCAATGAGATTACAGGTGATGTGTGAACAAGTCAGAAATCATCTTAAGAGGATTTATGTATTTGCAGGAAAGGAAATCGCAGCAAAAGGATTGGGAAAATTGCATGAGCTATTTTTTCTTGCTACAAAGAGTTTATTACCGTTTCAGATAACAAAGATGGTAAATTAATACACGGATAAGACCTGGGCTGCGGACTCGGACGTACCCACAAGAGCTTTGAGTTCAATTGTAAAAGTCAATGAATATGTTGGATTGTGGCCTGGCGGATCAGGATATCTCAAGACGGTTTAGTACAATAAATGGCGAATTGTTTTTCAAGATGAACGTATTCTTAATTTTAGGGAAAAAATGACCTGGACTGCACCTAACGAAAAAATTAAAGTTTTACTTTGCGTATCCAAATTTGAATTTAAACATGATGAGTTAATGCAGTCATCATATGTTAGTTTTTCTTCATGGTCTTTACTTAATTTATGGGCTGGTACTTTGGCTGACAATGTGTTGGCGCTTTCGCTTAACTTCACCCAAACCCCCCTCCATTTTGCTTCGGCTGGAACAATGGTCGAAATTATATGGTTTGTCAATTTTGTTGCTGCTATTTTTGCAGTAGTTGGCTGGATAAAAAAGCCCAAAACAAAATCCATAGCGATTGCTGGATTGATTTGCGGGGTGGTGTCTATTGCCACAGCTCAGTACACCATTGTATCGCTAGTGTCATGTCAACTTTCAAGTGTCGGATAAAGGCGAGATAACTTTATCCTGGCATCCTCGGAAGTAAATTGCCAATTAACTTTCGCATTTTTATTATTTCTGAATTCCTGCCATGCCAACACCTCTTTCCTGACAACC
>JAPWVK010000167.1 GCA_029241965.1 Candidatus Methanophagales archaeon | reverse complement strand
TGAACATCATGGCAGTTGGTATAGAGTTTATAGACATCTTTGCAAAGACGAAATCAATAATGTCCTTCGTTTATGTCAAGTTTAACCGCCTAAGAAGCGGTCACACAATCACCTTACCAACATTTTCAATCCTTCTTTTTAGATTTAAAGCAATATCTAACCTCCTTTTTCTTCTGATTTCGGATTATTTGGCAGCCACTTAACTACATTTACCCACATGAAATAGCGAAGAGCCTCTTAGATAGAGTTTTAGTATCTGACGACGGTCATTTTGGAGAGATAGAAGGATTGAAGGTTTTAAAGGTGAGTGAATTGAGTATATAAATACCCATCTCTCAGTATTTAAGTAATACCACGTAGGTAAATCAGACAACGAAGACAATGATGATAACATCCCAAAATAGCTCCCTCTCCGGCACCATCACCTATTCCCATAACGAAACCGGAATTGCAGATGCAACCGAGGCAGGAACATCTGACGTGACATACGACCTGAACGGGAATGGTGAACCGACAGATGAAGACGACTTAACATTGCAGGAAAATATATCCGTGGGTGTGGAAGAGCTGGAGTAGTTTGTTATGAAGTCGTTTTCCCTTCTCTCTTTGATATCCATCGAAATCCAATTGTATTATGCAATTACAGATGCTGTAGCATAAAAATACATTGTAAATGTCTGGAGTGAGACAATTCTATCGTCATAACATCTTTTATAAACGATACAACATTATCTGTGTAATAGCAAAATGAAAAGGCATGTGAAGCGTATCCCGCAGTGGATTTTGCTGGCACTGCCGGTGTCGGTGTCTGGTTGGACATTCAGCAGTATACTTGAGCACGTATTGCCAGTGCTAACGCTAATCACTTTTGTATTGTTGTTTTTTGCCCTACCTGTAGCCCTTTTCTTCCATTTTTTCAGTGCTAAAATATTGCTGCGGCGGTATCATGCGCGACAGGTAACGGATACGCCACTTTATGAAACCGTTCACCAACTTGCGACAAAGCTGGAGCTCCCGGTACCAAAGGTTTTTATCACTGATTCCGCGATGCCAAACGCATTTACAGTGGGTAGAAACGCCAAACATGCTGCAATTATTGTGACGACAGCATTGATAGAACTGCTGGATAATGATGAGCAGAAAGCCGTTCTGGCACATGAACTGATACACGTAAAAAGGAAGGATACGCCAACCTGCACCAGCGTTGCTGCGGTAGCCGGGATACTTACATCGTTAGTGCCGTTCGCATTCTGGACTTCAATATTCACAGGTTTCGGGCAAGAGGACGACCCGGCACCCAATTTAATCAAATTTTTTGTTACGTCGCTGGTTGCCCCTGTGGCTGCAACAATTATACAACTCGCAGTAGCGCCATCGCGAGAATACGAGGCGGACGAGCAAAGTGTGCATCTACATGGTAAACCTGATAAGCTGGTAAGTGCGCTACAAAAGATAGAAACAAGCTTAAGCTCGAACTCGTTTGCGGTAAATCCTGCACATGTACCGCTCTTTATTATGGATCCCCTGCACAACGGCGCAGTCACGATTATGGACATACGGCTACCTACCTATTGGTTTCTTTTCCGTACGCACCCTGCAACTGACGAGCGTGTGGCACGCTTGATGCAGCAAAACCATAGCGAAGGGCATAAGCATTCACTAAATGATTTGGGACTATTAAAACCTCTGTTCTTCAGTTCTTTCTCGTACCTCTTTGTTTTATTTGTCCTAATCGTGATTGACACGTTTAGTAACAAAGATTTTGTATTTTTGAGGGCAGCAGCTATTTCTGTAGTCTATCTGGGTGCAGTGCTCGTGCTTTTCGCTATTATCTTCGTGGTGTTCCGTTCTAAATCAAGAGCTACGATATTCCACGATATTCCACGATAACACAACTTTTTTGGAAGCAAAAGGTTTTATCAAAAATCTTGTTTCATTCGTCAAGTTTTCTTTTTGTAAGAAAAGTTGTGTGTACTGTATTCTTGTAATCAGAAGATTTTCCGACTGTTACTTATCTGGTCACCTTATCCAATACAGAAAGCAGCACAGCCACCACGATTACAAATATGATCCACCCGAGATGGACGTGAAAGGTATACATTAATTCTTTGCCATAGTAAAACCCAACGATATAGAGTATAGACACACGTACAAGGTTTGCGAGATATGCAACCACGACAGTTATAATAAGCAGCGAATAGAATGTCCGTCGCTCTATATGTTCTATCCGTGTATAAGCAACCATTATTCCTATCAAGAGGAACATCGAGTATAAACCCGAGCAGGGTCCACCGATTATAACACTCATCTCTTCTACGCCCACAATACGCACCGTCTCGATGGCAACTACCTCAATCGGTATTCCTACCGCTCTGATGAATGTTACGGAAGGTAGCAGTACGAAATAATGGTCAAAGAGATGCGTGAAGTCTATATCAATATAGTAGAAGAAGTCGAAGAAGAACAGGAATAGCACGATAAATGTGGCGGACAGGTAAGCGCCGAACGTACCCATACGCCTTATTTCTTCGTTATTTATGTTATGTGCGATGAGCGAGATACCGAGTAAGAAGACCATGATGTCTAAGGTGCCGAGTTCACTGTGCGTGAGGAGATTATAACCGATGTCACAGATGAGAATCAGCACACCTACGAACATAGGTAGTTTAGATTGCTTAATCACGTAGGATTCACCGAATTTTATTCTTGAGATTAGCAGGATCGCGAGGACAAACAGAAGTATACCGAGTGGTATGGAGCCTTCGCTGAGTTCTACAGTCGCGCCCAGAAAAAGGGCGAACATGAGTAAGAATATGATGATATTCTTGTAGCCATGCATATTTGTTGTTAGTATTGTATTGGATGCTTTTATACTTTTTGGTTATTATATCTTGTACTTGCTTATCGCTGAGAGTACAGAGCGTTTATAGAATAAAATACCACATCCGCAAACCCCAACTTTTCAATAAACTCCTTTTTCTTTTTAGCGAGAGCAGAAATTTTATCACGCCTCTCTCCCTCAAAATCAAGAGTAGTTTTTCTTATTCTACCCAATTCCGCCAGACTGTCTTTAACACCTATCCAACTTACAACGTCTAAATGATACTTATACCGCAGGTTTAGGAAATACGAAGATAAGATACGGCAGTATTTTGAATCGCACCATAAAAGGGCTAATGGCTATCGTATGATACAAGATGAGTTTCTTTGGGTAATCAAGAAGATTTAAGTACGCCAACCCTATGATTGATATGTGATGAATTGGAATGATTATCCGTACGACTTCGAATTAGAGCGGATAAAGAGGCTGATAAAAGAAAGAGGAGCGAGAAGAATCGGGTTACAACTCCCGGCAGGTCTTAAAAGAGTAGCTCCAGGCATCGCCACTGATATTTCAGATGCGACTGGTGCAGACGTGATAATCTCCGGTAATTCATGCTATGGTGCATGCGATATAGATGAGAAACTGGCGGGAATAGTGGACATGCTTTTCCATTTCGGGCATACCGAATTAAAAAAGGGGGGTTTCACCAATGAAGCAAGTAAAATCGTTTATAGTCTTCAAAAGAAAGTCGTTTTCATTGAACTCAGAAGCAGCGTGGATGTGATGCCAGTGGTGGAGAAAGCAGTAGCCGCGATAAAAGGTAACTCAGTGGGGTTAGTAGCGACTGTACAGCATGTTCACACATTGGGGGAAGCGAAAAAGATGCTTGCTCGTATGGGAAAGGAAGTAGTGATAGGCAAATCGAATAAACTAAAATACGAAGGGCAGGTATTGGGCTGCGATTTCTCGTCTGCCGTGGTATCATGTGATGAGATTCTGTTTGTGGGTAGTGGAACGTTTCACCCTGCGGGTATCGCGTTGTACACGGGAAAGCGGATAATTGCTGCTGACCCGTTCACCACGCAGATAAACATACTCGAGGCTGATGCGCTGAGGAAGAAGCGGTATCTCGCGATAGAGAAAGCATTGGATGCGAAGTCGTTTGGGATACTCATAAGTATGAAGAGTGGCCAGTTTAATCTCGGCAAAGCGATTGCGCTGCGGAGTAAAGCGTTGGACAAAGGGCTAACTGCTTTTTTGATTGCTATGGACGAGATAAGCGAGGAGATTTTGCTTGGGTTTAAGGTGGACGCATTTGTGAATACCGCATGTCCAAGGTTGGCGGAAGATTTTGGCCAGTTTAAAGTCCTTTCTTGTAAGGAGTTTGAGGTTGTGCTCGGTGAACGGAGTTGGGAAGATATTTTTTAAACCTTTTTTCGCAAAACGTTTTTGTGCATATTGCGGGACTAAATGTTTCACCACACGAAATGGAAGCAGTTTGTTATTCTAATTCCGTTGTAAGCAGAGCGCGGGTTGTGTTCAGTAAAATAAGTCTTTTTTGTCGCTTTGCTCAAACTTTCTTTTCAGCAGAAGTGTGAAAGAACGGTTCTCGGTACTTCATTGCCAACTTCATCCTGTTTACTATGTGCTCCTCGTCCTCGCTTTCTATGGGAACGTGATTATCATTCCGCAACAAACAAGGCTTTATCTGGCCTTCGGACGTTATCCTCAACCGCGAACAATTAGCACAGAACTCCGTGTTATCTATTGGATGCACAACTTCTACTTCCACGTCATCCACAAAATATTTCTTACGGTGTTGCAGCCGCCTTGTTTTTATTGCCGATGCCCTTGATGCGAGTTGCATTTCGACCGCGTGAAAATCCGCTTTATAATTCTGTGCCGACTGTTTAAACGACGGAATTAACTCGATCAACTGTAAGATTACCGCGTCACGACCGCCTCTTTTGTTGCATTCACGCACAAAATCTATCAGGTCTGTTATCTCATCATCGTTTAGCCCTTTCAGCAGAACCGTATTCAGCTTGAGCGGTGTAAGACCCGCATCTATCGCTGTATATATCCCTTCAATCACCTTTGGTAAATAACCCGTTGAAGCAGTAATGAAATCGTATCTTTCCTCTTTAATCGAATCCAGGCTGACGTTCACACGGTTCAGACCCGCATCCGCAAGGTCAGCCGCATATTTGCTGAGTAACGTGCCGTTCGTGGTCACAGAAATGTCGCCTTCAAAATCTCTCATGCCGTGCACCATCTCCACAAGGTCGTCTCGCATTAACGGCTCGCCACCCGAGAATTTTATGCGTCTTATGCCAAAATAGGTCGAAGCAACTCGCGCTATCGCTATTACAAGCTCGGCACTGATAAGCGGATTCTGTTGCGTACTGGTAACGTTTTCGCCTTCTGCATGGCAGTAGATACAGTTCAGGTTGCAGCGGGTCGTGATAGAAAACCGTAAACTGCGTATTTCTCTGCCGTAATCGTCTATCAGTCTTTCCATTATTCCTCCTTTTTGTTCTTGTTGCTCATTAGAAACCGAGTGTTGCTGCTCGTTCATGTACTTATGTAAATGTTCCTTAAGAAAAAAGGTATAAACGGTGCAAGATTTAAACAGAATAATAAGAGTTATTCCAGAATAAACAGTGTAGTAGTGCGCTGCCAGATGATCGTGGTGCACGGAGTGGGGAGAACAGAAGCATGAAAATAGCAATCCTTGACGGTTACGTGGACGAACCCTCCTGTTTGGGTGTCCCACCTTATATAGCACCCTATCCGCGTTATATCTGGGGCATGCTGAAGCATTTAGGCGTGGATTCATGCGGATACTTCACGATAGATGCGTTCAGAGCGGATGCAGAGTTGCAAGCAACACTTTCGGAGTTCGACCTCTTGATAGTCATTGCAGGCGCGGTCGTACCCGGAAAGTATCTTGGCGGTATGCCACTCGCAAAAACCGAACTGGCGCGCGTTGCCATTGCAAAACAAAACATCCTTGTGGGCCCAATCACGCTTGAATTAACGTATCGGGATAGAGCGACAGAAACACTCCAAAAATTCGTTATCTTTGAGTTACCGTTTGAAGAGCGTCTATATGAGCACCTCGACAAGATTCTTCATGCTCCCACGATAGAATATAACCTGAACAGGTTTGCGCTACTCGGCGCCGAAATTGTGAAGCAGCATCCTGATTATCCGTTTGTAGTCTGCGAGATGGAGACTTACAGAGGTTGTTACTGGTCAAGATGCTCGTTTTGCATAGAGCGATTTCAGCGAAGATGGATGCGGCCTCCAGAAAACGTGCTTGCCGAGCTCGAACGGTTGTATGCACACGGTGCACGCTACTTTAGGCTCGGCCGGCAGACCGACTTCCTGACCTACATGGCGGACTTCAATAATGAGTCCCCGAAGCCGGAACCAGAGAAGATGCGTGGATTCCACGAAGCTATCTGGCGTATGTGCCCGAATATAAAGACGCTGCATCTCGACAACATCAACCCAAAGACCATCGCAACGTATCCTGAGGAGAGTCGAGAAGTAATAAAGACAATCGTGCAGTTTCAAACCGCGGGCAATGTCGCTGTTTTCGGTCTGGAGACTGCAGACGAGCAAGTAATAAAGGCAAACAATCTTGCTACTCTGCCAGAAGAGGTACTTTTCGCTGTTGAACTGGTAAATGAACTCGGAAAAGAGCGTGGTGGGAATGGCATGCCCAAATTTCTACCGGGTTTGAACTTCGTAGCCGGTCTGAAAGGCGAAACCAAAGAAACGTTTGATAAGAACTACGAGTTTTTGCAGGGTATTCTTGATAGGGGGTTGCTACTTCGCAGAATAAACATTCGGCAGGTGAAAATACTTCCGGGAACGCCGATGGCTGAGTTCGGCTACAAGAACTTGAGACAACACAGAAAGCAGTTCAAAGCGTTCAAACGGCGTGTACGTGAAGAGATAGACCGAGAAATGCTTAAACGTATTATCCCTTTCGGCACTGTCATCAGAGACTTGCGATGTGAAGTACAAAAAGGCAAAATAGCGTTTGCACGGCAGTTAGGCTCCTACCCTATTCTTGTCGGCGTTGCCGGTGAGTACGAGCGTAATCGGTTTCTGGATGCGAAAGTTACTGAGTACGGGATGCGGTCTATCACAGCAATTAAATATCCGCTTGATATAAACAAAGCAAGGATGCACCAAATAGAAGCGATTCCAGGGATTGGAAGCAGGACTGCGGCGAGAATTGTGAGGTATAGACCTTTCGAAAGTGTTGATGGGTTGAAGGGTGCGGTGGGTAAGGATATATATATAAAAGTGAAGGAGTTCGTGTGTGTTTGATCTTTGAGAGCCGGAAAGTGCTTTAAAGTAGAAAGGCATAAAAACTTAAAAAAAGGAGGAGAATTGTTTATCTTCTTCATTAATTGTTTCAATCCCAAAAAGCGAATACAGGGTGTATACTGACCCTGGAGACAAAAAGAAGAGAATCATTGTCGCTGATGTGAGAACGAAGATAAGGGGCTGTAAAGACCCCGTTCGCACTATTTTACTCATGAATGAGAAGGAGAAAGAGCTTTTAATGAGTGTAGAGTCGTTTGTCGTTTGGAGATTCGTGCATGGCAATGAGCGAAATGCGGTGAATGTGTTTAATAAGGTATTTGATACGGGTTGGGATAAAGATGCAAGCGAAGAGGAAATAAGGGGGGTTTTGGATGTCTATAGAAAAAAAGTAAATATTTAATGCTGTGGGGTTTGATTGGATGTAGTTCAGAACTTAACAGTGCCATGCTTTTAATTTTAGCCATGTTAACGAAGATTAAATAGTCCATGACGGGACATCTACGCGAGGGAGACCTGGTGTTGGAATGAGCGCGAGTAGGTGTGGAGTGGTAGAGATTCAGTCGTGTATACCATAATCTGGTTTGCCGGATCAACAAAAAGAATAAGTTGGACGATACCAACTCCTTTTATAAAATCAAATCTAAATGGGAAAATAAGCAGAAAGAATCAGGTGTGTCAAAATGAAGGGGGAAGCAGAAAAAAAAAGTGACAGTTTTGACCGTCTTTGTTCCACACTTGATTTAACAAAGGAAAATGGATTGGTTGAAGTCGACTCTGATACCGATGATGAATCCAAAAAATATATTTTAAAACAAGCCAAAGAGAAGCTTGACGTAGATGCCATATTCTTTTTAAAGCCCGAAACTGGACCAAGTATTCCACTTATATACTTCCGTAAATTGGAATCCAAAGATCCTCATAAGATTGCAGAATTGCACCGACTGGTTTGGAATGTGGGACAGACCCCTCTCCTTTTTGTGGTTCTTCCTGAGGTAGTCTTAATATACAATGCCTACGAGCCACCAAAAAAGTTAAATGATGGGGAATTAGATGATAAAGCCGGGTTAATTGAAGAATTAGAACTATTTGTTGAAGTTGAAACAGAAATTAAGAAATATCATAGATCGGAACTTGTAACGGGTAGTTACTGGCAAAAACATGGCGAACAGTTCAAAAAGGAAAAAAGAGCATATCAAACACTATTGCATAATCTGGATTTTATGAGAGAGAAATTGATTGAACAGGGTTTACCCGCTGATATTGTTCACAAGCTTCTAAATAGATCGATATTCATCAAATATCTTGAAGATAGAAAGGATAAAGAAGGTCATAATGTATTTCCTGAAGGATATTTCGCGCTGCATTTGCAGGGTGCAAAATGTTTTACCGATTTACTTTCTAACCGAAGAGCCACTTATAGTTTATTTCGAGATCTAAATGATAAATTTAATGGAGACATATTCATAATTAATAGGGAAGAAAAGAAAACAACTCAGAAACACCTTATTTTATTACAAAGACTTCTCAAAGGAGACGCGTATCTTGATAGTGGACAGATGGCATTATGGCCATTATATTCTTTTGATGTAATCCCGATTGAACTCATAAGTAATATTTACCAACAATTCCTTCATCATGAGAGAAATAATGAAACAACCGGACAATATTACACGCCATGCCATCTTGTTACTTTTCTGATGGATGAGGTGCTCCCTTGGAATGGAGACAACACCGATTTAAAGGTGTTCGATCCTTCTTGTGGTTCAGGCGTTTTTTTGGTAGAAGCATATCGCAGGCTTATAAGTCGGTGGATGCAGGCAAATCCGGGACAACGTCCATCGATTTCGGATCTGACAGATATTCTCACGAAAAATATTTTTGGTGTAGATATAGATAGCAAAGCAATTCGAATAGCCGCTTTATGCCTATACCTTACCATGTGCGATTACTTGGAGCCGCGTCATATCTGGGAAGAAGTTAAATCTAAACCACTATTTAAACCGCTCATAAATAATAATCTCTTTGAATCAGATTTTTTTGAAAAGGATGAGCTCTTCTCGGATGAAAAATATGATTTGATAATCGGCAATCCTCCATGGCAAAGCGAATTATCTGAACCTGCAAGAATGTATACAACAGAGAATAATAAGCCCGTTGGCGATAAACAGATATGTCAGGCGTTTTTGTGGCGAGTTGGAGAATTATGCAAACCTGATGGCAAGATATGTATGGTTGTGTCCAGCAAAGGTCTTCTTTTTAATCGTTCTGCACCTAATAGAGAATTTAGGAAACAGTTTTTCTCATCGTTCAATGTTAAGACTATCATTAACTTCTCCGCTTTACGGTATGTTCTATTTTCCAAGGCTGTCGCACCATGTGCTGCCGTTGTGTTTTCACCTGACAAAACAGAGGATAGTCAGCCAATCTTCTATTGCTCACCAAAACCAAGTTACTCGCCACAGGATGATTGGCTATTAATTATCGAACCTCAGGACATCGCTCACATACCAAAAGATGAAGCTATTGAAAACGATATAATTTGGAAAGTAGCCATGTGGGGAACTCCAAGGGACTACGAATTGATTAAGAAACTTTCAAAACAATCCAATCTGGGGGAGATATGTGAAAAGAATAGATGGATACATGGAGATGGTTTTATTGTCGGGAATAGAAAGGATGAAGTTCCGGAATTATCTGGGAAACCGTACGTAGCTGTAAGAAAATTGGAACGATTTACAATGGAGGAGGGATCACTTCCGATTAATGAAGAGACTCATTATTACAGGCATGCAAAAACAAAAAGGGAAATATTTCAGGGTCCACATTTACTGATAAAACAAAGCCCAAAAGCGGGAGTAGGGTTGATTGCAGCGATTTTGAAAAACGATGCAGTTTTTAGGGATCGCATTCTTGGAATTCATGGTAAAGAAAAGGATCTGAACCAATTAGCATTGTGTTGTTCAGTTATCGATACAAAAATAGCGCTATACTATGAGATGCTAACCAGTCGCAGCTGGTTAGTAGAACGAGATGAATTTGAAAAAGAAGAGATTATGAATATACCAATGCCAAAAAATCTTTTAGATCAAAATATTGACTATGAATTTCTTAAAGACCTCTCAAAAAATCCAGAAGCGAATGAAATTATAAATGAATTGGTGGCAAACTGGTTTGATATAGATGAAACTGAAATGATATTGATTAATGACAGTGTAGATGTTACATTGGACTATTTCAGGAGAAAAAATAAATCCGCTGCCGTTGAGACAGTAACTGAAATGGTTTTGGGAGATTATAGCGATATTTTTTGCAAGGTGCTGAATAATTCATTTTCAAGTCAAAAGAAAGTTTTTGTTGGAACTGTCTTCCCGGGGGAGAGTCCTCTTCAGGTTGTATCAGTACGTCTTGTGGATGAGTCTGAAGAGGCGGCAACAAAGACGCAGGTTCAAGAGCATGAACTCAAAGATGTTCTTGATAAATTAGATAAGATATTAATCGAAGAGAGATCTCCAAGCATCTATATAAGACGCAATCTCCGAAGATATTCTGGTCATATGATATCCATCATAAAACCAAACCAGAGGAGATATTGGGCGAAATCGGCTGCTTTGCGCGATGCTGATGAAACATACGCAGATATTATGTCATTATGGAGGGATCTTGAGTGAGGCTTGCGGACCGTACAGATCAGCAATTTATATCAGGTCGTCCAAAAGATTTAGCTGAAGAACTTGGTTCTGATGGAATCAGGACTATCCTTAGAATTATCTGCGCCGCTTATATAAAGTTACGCAATTCTGGAGTGGTAACACCCGATATGTCAGAACCAGAGATTACTGAGGAATTGTATTATGAATTGTTGGGAGTGTGGAATAATAAAACTTCACTTAGACCTATTCACGAGAAATCACATGGTAGAAGAAAAACAGGTCCTGGCAAGACGCCTACAATTGATTTTTGTTTTCGTGCAATATTTCCGCCGAATTCTTATTTTGGAACCGAGTGTAAATTATTAAAAGAAAATGATAATGAACGTTACAAAGACTATATTGCTGGTGGAGTTTGTCGATACCTCACTGGGAAGTATAGCGAGAATTGTTCCATCGGATCGATGATTGGGTACATCACATCTGGAAATACAGGAGAGATTATTAGCGAGATAAAAAATAGAGTTGATAAAACACGCAACGCTTCTAAAATGGGAAAATCTGATCCTATTAATAGTTTCAATGAACATTACAAATCCGTACATAAAAGAGAAATTGATTTTTCTCTTTTTCAAGTACATCATTTATTCTTTTCTTTCGCCTGAATCTTGTAATGAACATGTATGGAAAAAACACGCCAAAAAAAACCGTCTCGATCACACAGGCACAGCATTCTCGTAATTCTTCTACCCTAATATATACCTCTCCACCACTTCCCAACCTTGCTGCGAAAGTTTTATTAGAGTGTCAACACCCCCCCTTATACCAATAACCTCACTATCCAGCTCTTTGCTTACCACTAATCCCCTCACCCGCAAACACCGCACTTCGAACAGAATCTTACCTCATTATTTCCGCGTAATAGAACTGTCACACCCCTAAATACAATTCCGCATTCAAAAACGGAATCAAAGCAACCGTTAACCCTGCCACATAATATCTTCGCCTATCCATCACCCCTTTAGTAAAATACCCAACAGCACCCTGTTTTTCTTTCGTATTTTCTTCACCAATCAAATTATCCATCACCTCACCGAGTTCTGTACCCGCCAAAAGCTTTTCTGTGATATGCAAAGGAAGTTCAAAGAACGGCGAAGTACCATAGCCTACTCTTCCTGCATCGTCCATAATACACATCACACCAAAAGTAAACCACTGGCCAAACAATTTCCGTATCCCACCTTCAATACCCACAAAGAACTCGGCTTTAATATTCTGCTCTTCGTTAATCCTACTTAATGCAAGCGCTCTATTTCTTGCACCAACAAAGGTTTCATCCTCTATTGGCTGATTGGATACTTTACTGTTCACGCAGATGCCTACTACATCCACAACATCGAAATATGTAGAAAACGCATCCTTTGTCGCTTCCAATTTCACAGGGTTCCGGGAGCCAATTAAGACTTTCATAAAGATTTAATCCTCATGATTTGTGAATAAGTTTTATACCAACCAATGAACTAATGGAGTACACGGTAATTTTGAAACACAAAAGACCAGCAACATTTTGAACTTCGCTAGTATTTTATGTAGTCGGAATTGTAATTGCCTTGAATATATTACGATTCAATTATCCCGATTTTACATCGGAGGCAGTTTTTGCGCTTCTAATAGGGCTTGGTTTTTTAATTGCGGGTTATGGGCTCTGGCTAAGCAAGAAATGGGGTGCAATATTCGGGATTATACTGTGCTGTTTAAAGTTAGCTCAGATAGACGTTTATCCAATAGCTTCTCTTTTCGATACCCCCTCCCTAATCGCTTTTATAGCGTATACCGGGATTATTTTACTTGTTTCATCGCAGGACGGGAAGAAATTAAAATAGTAAATTGTATTTGTAAGGCATAGGGGAAAAAACAGAGATTTTACAAGATTAACACAACACTTTTTCTTTTTCAGAAAAAGAAAACATGTGCTAAAAGAAAAACAAAAATAACGTTTTTAGTCAAAGTTTTTACTGAAAGTAAAAAAGTTGTTGGCAAAGCTTTTCTTTCAAAGAAAATGTTTCTCGTGAATATCTATGCAGTCGGGTGGTTCGCTAAACAATTACAATAGAAAAACTATTATTAATATTCATGCAGTTTAATTCTAACCAGACACGTACAAGAGTAGTTATAATCGCAGCGATCTGTGTTTTTAGTACGCAATTTGGTGTTACTGTGATTGCACCGCTACTTGGCATGTGGGTAATGGTACCGGAAACCCCTCACCCTTTCCTTGTATCCGGTTTGATAATCTCCTCTTTTGCACTTGTAAGCTTAGCTCTTAACATCCCCGGAGGTATTATCTCGGATAAAATAGGAAGAAAACCTTTGATTGTAATAGGGCTCTTACTTTATTCTGTTACTGCTCTACTTTTCCCATTTTCAAAGAGTCCTCATGATTGGATATTTGTGAGAGCTTTGCAGGGTGCGGGTGCCGGATTCTTCTTCCCCGCGGTAGCTGCTTTACTCGCGGACATTACGACTCATGAAGAGCGGGGGCATGCGCTTAGCGTGTACAACATGGGTTTGGGCCTCGGTTTAGCGGTGGGTCCGATTTCAGGCGGTTTTCTCTTTGCTATCTACGGTATATTCATGCCGTTTCTCTTTTGCGCTGCTTTTGCACTTATAAGCGTGGTATTAGTGCTGCTCTTTGTTCACGAGCCGAAAAGAAAAAGAAGACCCAAGGAGAAGAGAGCAGGGTTATCGTTAGATGCGGTGGGAAAAAAGGCATTGGCGCTTTGCTGTGTCATGGTATTTTTTGGTAAGGGCGTTGCTTCCGTGATGAGCGGCTTGTTCTCTCCTTTTGCTGTCGAGGACTTCGGAATTTCAGAAGAAGTCATCGGAACGATTCTTTCAGTGATGTTCGTGGCGTTCACGTTACTGCAAGTAGGATTTAACAAGCTGATGAAGCGAATAGGCGAAATCAATCTATCGGTTGCCGGATTGTTCTTGTGTGTCTGCGGCTTGCTTGTGCTCTATTCTGCGACCAGCGTCTCAGAACTTTTTTTGATGAGCGTTTTTATCGGTGCGGGCATAGGTGCGATTTTACTTGGCACGTTGACTTTAGCATCGAAAGTAGCGGGTGAAGGCCAGGAAGGAAAAGTAATGGGCATTTATTATACGACTTTTTATGCCAGTCTTGGTTGTATCCCGATTGTTTGTGGTGCGCTCTCCGATATTTTCGGTGCCAGGTTGCTGTTCCTGGGGTATGCGGTGCTTTTATTCGTTTTGATGGTTGTGGTGTGGAAGGTTGGTACTTCTATGTTGGTAAAAGTCAAAAGATAAACGGTCTTCACTCGCTAAAACAGTCCAAAAACGGGTCTTCTGGCATATCCTTCATTGTTTGATAGACTATGAATGTTTCAGTCCTCTCAACAGCACCAAAAGAGTGCATCCTCCTTATAAATTCCGTCATTTCGTCCTTATCCCGGAAAAGAAGCTCGAGGAAGAAATCAAACCGGCCAAAGAGGAGTTGAATTTTCTTTACATTTTTACTTCTACTCAAGAACTCCGAGAGTTCTTTCCTCAGGTACTCTTCGGGTTTTGCAATGAGCAGCACATAAGCCTCGAAGGAGAAACCCAGCTTATCCGCATCCAAACACACCGAAAAATCCTTTATCACTCCTTCTACTGACAGTTTCTTCACGTGTTCAAAAGCGACTTGTCTGCTTATGCCACATCTTCGGCCGAGCTCCGAGTAAGAAAGCCGCCCGTTCCCAACCAGCGCCCTCAGAATACATTTGTCCTTCTTCTTCAGCTTCGGGTCCATCGTTTGTTAAAATATAACGGCAGTATAATAATATATCATACACATCTAAGAAGCGACTGCTTCTTTCCTGCTCAACGTATCCTTTTTCTCTTGCACGTCCTTTATTTAAGGCAATTACCGCCACGTCTTCACGTTCGATATAATCACAAACCCTTCTTCCGAATCGTTTAATGCTCTTTCCAAACCCGCATCAAGATTAGCGTCAAAGAACACGTTTTTACCTTCGATTTTACCCTTGAACTCATCACCCACAATTATTATCTCAACGAAATCCGATGCGCTATTCTCAACCACGTCTTTCAGTTCCGCCAGGTCCATACCCTCACATACATATTGCGACTCCACCCCAAGAATCAAAATCATCTTCTCAGAAATCCGCCTCGCCATCTCCGTAATCTCACCGATGAACTTTAATTTCGTGCCTGAATTGGAATTGTCAATCAAAACTCGCCCATTTATCTCCTCACGTTTCAGCCTACCCGGTACAGGCGAGATGTCCTCAGTATTTACCTCCGCTAATGGAATGCCAAGACTCAACACAGCACAAAACGCCGCTTCTAAGCAATTCCTGTAGTAATCACCGCCAATATAAGAATCAAGAGGCTTGCAGGCTATTTCGCCGCTTGTAAAATCGTCGTTTACCGTTCTCACCCGGTTACAAACGACCTTGTTATCCTCTATCCTCAGGTTGCTACTTCTATCACCATAAGTATTCCCGTTCACGTTTATATCGGATGACCCCGGGTGGACTATGACACTTCTATCTTTACCCTCGTAGTTTCTTATGGATGCCTTTTTTACCGCAGATGCCGCTTTTGTGCCTCCCGCAACCATGTAATCTTCGTCCAGGCTTGTTATCACCGCCACGTCGCCTATTCCTGTTAAACCAAGCGAAACCTCAAACACCGCTATATCAGGCTTCAAATTCTTTTCGCGTGCTATTTCCATCACTTTTAACACATTTGCAGGCGTGCCACCCAACTTAGGAAATCGTACCTCGCCCTCTACCGATTTGAACCTTGTAATGGAACTGGTATGCGAAAGCACCTTTTTGTCGCTTACCAACTGGCATATTAACTCGCAGACCGATGTCTTTTTTACTGTCCCTGTTACTTCCACCACCGTTATATCTGCGAAAAGGTCATTTATAGCTGCAATCCGTTTTACCGCTTCGTGATGGCTCATAAAAAGTATGTCATTCTTTAATGCCTGCTTTACTATTTCAAAGTTTGGATTCAGGTGTACCGGTGCGATAACCAAATCGTATTTCAGCCCGTTAAAAAATGTTTGGTTCAAAGAAGATTCTCTGTACGGATTGAATACTTCTACTTCCTTTCCAAGTTCTTTTAACTCTTCTGCGATCACTTCTGCCCCGTGAATAGGGTCTAAAACCAATATACTGGATGCTTCATTTATGTTCATCGCTCGAACCCGACCTTCGTTGTCTATAGAAGATATTTATAAGTTATAAACTTCCGCGTAAAAAGTTGTCTAACGGAAGCCTGATTTTTCCCGAAGAGAGGTTTTAATGTCTTTTCTAAACCGCAGCTTTTGCCTCCGAGCCGGAAACCGTGCGGTTTTTTTTGACGAGTGAGCATTTATTCAAAAACACGTAACTAAATTTGTGTGCCGAGTAAGCACTGCAATTGCTTCTTTGAATCCTCTTGTGTCTTCCCCTTTGTGCACACAGGACACTAATAAATTTCCACTGAATAAACCTATGGGGACTTGTCATAAAGGCGCTTATATTTGTTTGGGCATAATTTCAATGAATTTCGCCTTCCTTGGCGTTTTCCTGATTTCTTTTATCTCCGAGTACAAAGGGTGATAGGACACAACATATAGATGTTTCATAGCTCTCGAAACCGCTTCAATTAAATCTTTCTTCCTGGGTTCTTTAAACTCCACGCTCTCTAAAGCAGGGCTCGATGAAAAGAGAAATGGAAGGATATATCCGCGAGATGAACATTGCCAGACCTTCTATATCCGCTGGGTCATTTATGCCCGGGATCAAAACTGTCTCTATCTGTAATCTGAAATAAGCGTCTTCTATCGTTGCTAAGTTCTTTATCGCAGTCAATACTTGCTCGTTACTCCGCTTCGTGTAGTGAAGATGCTTTTCGGCATCAAACGCCTTAATACCGATAATAATCTTGTTCACGCCCGCCTTTTTCAATTCTTTCGCATATTCCGTGTTTATTTTGCTTCCATTTGTCATCAATACGATATGTGTGCCGAGCTTTGTGATGCGTTCGATTATCATTATTAAATCCGGGTCGAGGGTGGGTTCATATCCACCGAGATATATCCTATGCGGCTTCAACTCTTCCAATTCGCTTAGTATATTCGCGATTTCCCAATCAATGTATTTCCGCTCTTCCGCATAGATGTCGCATTCGTCTCTTTTCCTGAGACAGCCAATGCAATCGAAGTTACAGCCTTTAAAAGACAGCATTGCCATCCGTTCGCCCACGAATTTTTGTGTGTAGCTCATATGGTAAATATCCATGGCTGTGTCTCCTACCGGTACTAATGTTGTAGTACAGTGATTCTTAAACGTTCATACCTTTTTTGCTGTATATAAAGTATAACTTCTACCTATTTAGGACGCAGATTACATGGATTTACGCAGGAAACTATTTCCTCGAATTATCAAATGCCTTACGTTTAACTTCCGGTTTAGTGCCAAAATTAAGTTCTATCATCATTGCATTCTCATAAACCTTTTCCAGAAAACCATAACCCAGTTTATTATAAACTCGATAGAAGATTCTAATAATCTCCTCCGCCAATTCCTTATATTTAAAATCCTGATTATCTGCGTTAATCTGCGTCCGATTATCAATTTTTATTCCTTCTTGACCTTCTTTTCAAGAAGCACAGTACCGTAAGTAAGCCAGCAATAGTTAATACCGCTTCGAATCCGGCAGGCTCTGGTGTATGCGTCCCAGTATCATCGAACGATTCTAACAGGCACTCATAAACAATTTCCGTTGCGTTCACTATCCTTGGGCCTGCTCGGGACGCAATATCAGCATTTATTGTGTGAACTCTATCATTCTTGACTGCGTTCACCACTTCCAGCCGCTCCTCACTTAATATATAATCATACGGTTTCATGCCCGCTACACCATGCCCCACCGAGACAATAATCACATCAGGATTGCGGTCTATGAACTCTTCCAGACTCACAGTCGCCCAGTCTTTTTTGTCCGAGAAGACATTCTCGCCACCTGCGATTTCTATCAACTCGTCTTGCACCGTGCCACCGCCCGCAACCCAGATAGGGTCGTGCCAGGTAATGTGAGCAACTGTTGAACGTTTCACATCTCTCGTTTTGTGTTTTATCTCTTCTAATCTTTGTTCCATATCAGCGACTAACGAAGCCGCATTCTTTTCTTCACCCGTTAATTGTCCTACCAGCACTATGTCGTCCAGTATTTCATTGATGTTCTCCGGATTTAGGGATACGACCGTTAAATTCAGTTCGGTCAACCGGACAACTGTTTCTTTGCCGTTCAACGCGCAGCCAAGCACGAGATCGGGCTCTAAGGCTACTACTTTCTCTATGCTCACCGTAGATACGCCACCTATCAGTGGAAGCTCTTCCGCTTCTTCCGGGTAATTACAGTATTCTGTCACGCCAACAACCCTGTCACCGGCGCCAATAGCGAACAGTATTTCCGTATTGGTTGGCGATAACGCGATAATTCTTTCCGGAACCCCGTGTAGGGTTACAGTTCTACCGAAGTCGTCTGTTACTTCGAGCCTTTCCGCACTTACAGGTAAAGAAGAGAAAGCGATTGCTGCGATAAACGCGATTGCTAGCACTGCGACTTGCCATAGATCCATTCTATTATTATTCATCTATACTTTTTTCCACCTTGATATTATGTTTAACATTTTTTTGTTCAGTTTCACCTAAAAGTTTCCGGTTAGGCACTGTTCGAAATAAAGTGTTGGTTACGCTGCCATATATAGCCGATAACCGTCCATAAACCACGAACCGAACTCACTTTTTATTGCCTCCAACCGTTCTTCTAATTCCTCTTCCCGTTCTTCAAGCTCAAATTCAGACATATTCTGAAGTAGCCTCAGCAAATCCTTCATCATTCTTGTTATCTCTTCTTCGTTCATATTTATCACGCACACCATCTACTTGCATGTCTGCAATACAGAAGAAGTAGGAGTTGGTACTATAAATAGGTTCCTTTTTGGGTAGTAACCATAACCTATATGGATAAACACATGTTTCATTTGAATCTATATCGCTTTTATTGCCCTATTTCCGGCTTACCGTTTGCCGGCACATACACCATCCCACCACCTTTCGTTTTATATATCCTACCCATTTCTCCGGTTATTTCCGTTTGTACCGTCTCGTTCATCATATCTAACTTCTCTATCCGTTCTCCGCTTTTTACTATCACTTCCATATTCGGCTGCCCTGGATTCTTGACTATCGTCATATCTGTTTGCGTTAGCACTTCCGGTATGCTGAGATACATCAGCAGCATCACCATCAATCCAAGCGCGAAGACCATCGCCACGTCAAATAGATTGGCAACGGTGGACATCGGGTCTTCGTCCTGACCTCTTTTGCGGCTCCCGCCTACGTCTTTCATGTATTTCATCTTCTCACAGATTTTCATAAGAAACCTTTTCTTAAGAAGAAAAGCTTTACCAAAAGAATTTATTTGTTTTTCTTTTAGCACAAACCTTTCTTAAAAAGAAAGCTTTACCAAAGAAACAAGGGTTTTCTTTTTGTAAGAAAGAAAAAGTGTTGTGTAATCTCGTGGTTTTTGTTTACTCTCCTCCAAACAGCATCTCACAAATATACCGCATGTCGTTCATATCCTTATCATACCAGTGCTGCCGAACCGTAGTGATCACGTATGCGACACCACCAACCAGCAAACCAAGGACTGTGGTACCGAACGCGAAGATTAAACTGGTTGCCAGCGTATCTATATCGCCCTGAGTAAGCGCAAGCAGTGCAGGACCCATCGGTATCAGCGTACCCATAAGCCCGAGTATCGGTCCTATTCTAACCGCCGTTCTCGTCTTTTCCAACCGTTTTGTCATCTCCTCATCGCACGTCTGCAACAGCTTTTGCAACCTGACCGAAAATAGTTTGTCGTTTTTTAGGGTTGATAGCTCATTCAAAAAGATATGCACGAATTTGTGCGCTGTGCAACTTTTGAGAACTGCGATTGCCTCTTTGTGCTCTTTTGTGTTTTCTCCCTTGTGCACACCAGCAGGACTGTCGCTATCCACTATCACCAGGTTCGCTGCTTCTTGCAGCCCTTCTTCTAAATCTTTTGGGTGCTGCTTCGATAATCGCCCGGTTCTTGTAAGCCACTCGAAGGTGAGCATCCCGACCTCCACGATTATCCACAGCGTTAAGCCATACAGTAAAATCAGTACCGGAATGCGGAGCACAGAAGTAATCAAAGTCAGGAAATCTGAGCTAATCCATGACACAAAATCCTTGCCCTGCATCAATGTCTGTAGCATCAATACGGAATTCATTTTTTCTTCCTAATCCTCCTATGTTGTTTCTCTTCACCTTCGTCATTGAGTGAAATATGTTTTGCATGCGACTTTTTCTCTCTGTAATAACCAAAATAGAAGACAGTTATAATAAATATTGCAACCAGCACCAAAAGTAGCGGTATTGTTCCTCCACCGCCTGACGCACCTGAAGAGATATTCCCAAACGGATAACCAAAAACTTCGTGTTTTGTTTCTTCTGCTGCTGAAGTACTAACGTTTACAGGCATTTGCATACCTCCTGTTTCTCCCGCACCTGATTTGCCAGTGCCGCTGCCTGCACCGAATCCACCAGCAGAACCTCCACCGCCTCCGCCTCCGGAACCGGGACCGACGCCGGGAGAAGGAGTTGGTGTTGGTGTTGGTTCTATAACTTCCACCACTTTCGAATTAATATTATTTGACCAGGTTGACTCGTTTATTGTATATTTATCCGGCTGGTTTGCTTCGACAGACAGCGTGTAGTTTCCAATACCCGATGCGATCCAATTAAAATTTGTGATATTAGATTGGGTGTCATTATCTAACGACATATACCACCCGTCCTCCTCCACATCATCTACACAGAACTGCACCCAGAATGACTTGTTCGTTTTATAACCTATATTAGAAATATTTGCTTCAATAGTAACTTCAACACCTTTATGAATAGTGTTTGGAGCTTTTATTGCTGCGACAAGGTCAGGGCTGTTATCCTCCACTTCCACTAGTAAAGGACTCCACAGATTATTCAACGAGTTAGACTCGGGGATAACCCCGGGACTTGGATCCACCTCAATCGTAAGGTTATGTCCTCCTTGTGTCAGCGGAGTCCATTTGAACTCTACCTTTTGTATATCGCTCGCATTAAGCCCTGAAATAGTCTTATTACAAAGCGGCACTCCACTTTCCCGAAGCTCAACGTAAAACTCCTCCGTCACATCAGACTTCCCAATATTCTTAATCACCGCAGTTATCACACCCAGCTTTCCAATTACATATGGTGTATCGTCTGCCGTTGCATCAAGTACTATAAGGTCCGGTGCACCGTCCTTTCCAATGGCATAGACTCTACCATCGTTACCGATTGTATATGCGATACCCCCTACAAGAACAGGTGATGATCCGCCGCGTTCTGTATGCCACTTCTCCTCGCCTGTAAGTGCATCAAGGCAGTATAACCCCTCATATCCTCGTATCATGCTTGTACCTCCACCCTCCTTACCTACAAGCACCTTACCATCCTTAGTCACAATCGGAGAGTTTGTCCAGCCACCAAGACCTGCTACCCGCCATACAATACTGCCGTTCTTTGCATCGAGACAAATTATCTCCTTCGTCGAATATCCACCTGCAACATAGACGTATGCCCTCACGGACTTGGATGGCGGCTTGTATGCCGGTGTTGAGTCTGTACGCTCGGTAACGCTCTCCCACACTATACTTCCGTTGTACGCATCGAGTGCGTAGAATATACCGGGACCATTAAAGTCGTATGTCGTAAAATACACAATATTATCCACGATTGTAACAGTGCCGCAGACATTCTTACCGTCTGCAACTGATCTATTCCACTTCTCTTTTCCACTCCACGCATCCACGCAGTAGGTCTTACTACCATTATAAGCATCCCCGAAGTATGCGTTACCGTAACCGATTGCAGGGACAGATTGGCTGTGACCATTGACCTCAAACACCCAGTAGGTCTTATTTCCCGTAGCTGCATCTATGCTGTAGTAGTTTTTTCCATTCCAGTCCCCTACATATACCGCTCTGCTCGTAACCGCGGGACCTCCATTCACCGAGCCATAACCCCCCGGGAACCTGAACTCCCACTTGATCTCTCCTGTATCTGCATCTATGCGATAAACGTAGCCGCCGCCTCCAGTAGAACCACCGGATGTTACAAAGATGCTTCTATCCTTATAGGCTGGCGTTGCCCATGAACCATACACCCGGGGTGAGATCTGTGTTGCCCATAAAACCTCCTTCAGATTTGACTGATTCAGCGCCACGAGGTATGTATAGTCAGAGTACATGCCCTGCCAGCCAGTACAATAGACAAATACCTTCCCTCTTGCCACGATGAGAGAGGCAGAACCCTCTGCCGCGATGTCATCACTGTAATCTGCTATATCTGGTCCGGCCGGCGCATCTGATAGAGCATACCCTGCGTTTGCATGGAAAGACCCCCATTCTGTGTCTGATGCGACATTTATTACATAGAAAATGTCCGACTGATCCTCTGCTCTTACGACCCCTGAACGTGCCACCACCTTTATCATATACTCTCCGTCAATCACATCCTTTGTGTTCCAGGCATAAGAGCCATTGTTCGTCTCGTTTGTTATGATGTTTATCCACCGGTAACCTCTATCCGGGCTGTAGAATAGGTCAATCATCACAGGGTCCTTGTATGTTGCGTTCCATGAGATGTTCTGAGTACCATTCCACGTCTCTCCACCAACAGGCGTGGTCTGCTCAAGAGCTATCCGCGATCTTACATGTACAACCTCTGTCAGGTTGTTATTCGCTTCATCTGTTTCGTTTATATCATCATTAGAATCTAAAAATACCGTAATGTTATAATCTCCGAACGCTGTTGGAATCCATTCAAACTCGATACTACCGTTGTATGTATTAAGATTAGTCTTTTTCTGGATTAGCGTATTGTTTAAAGTGTTATTTAAAGTATAATTTAAAGTATCATTTAAAGCACCATTAACCGTAATCGTGGCATTAAACCCGTCTGCCGTGCCATTTACTTTTACTAATATCGTATTCACCTCATCAATATACAGAACGCGCGGTGTTAGCTCAACCGGCACGAGGTTGGAACGCCTAACATCCAATACTTTTGTTAAGTTGTTGTTCTGCTCATTCGACTCGCGTATAATATTATCCGAGTCCACAAAGCCCGTTACCGTGTGATTCCCAAGCGCAGTAGGCTTCCAAAAGATAGTAAGATCCGCTACACCATAGCATGTGACATTGCAGGTCTTACCCACTACCGTTCCGTTCTCGATTAGCGATACATTGAACGATTCTGCCAAACCATTGACCGTAACGCCGATTCTGTTGGTTGCGTTTACATAGACGCCCTCTGCTGCACTAACATTAGCAGGGAACAAATCCGGAAGTAGCACAGTTACTTTTTTCGTTAACGTATTACGCGTATCGCCCTTCCGCTCGTGCACCTCGTTATCTGCATCTACTGTGAGTATAAGGCTATATGCTCTATTCTCTGACGGTCGCCACACAAAAGAGAGCGAGATAATATCCCGGATACCTTCTATCCGCTGTTCACCTACAAGTTCTCCATCTGCCTCTTTCAGCGAGACATTGAAGTGCTCATCGGTTGTGCCGTTTATTGTGCAGTTTATGATGTTTGTCACGTTCACATAGCTAATAGCAGGTGGCTCTATCGCGGACGGATAAAGGTCAGGATAAACAACTTCTACCGATTTTGTCATGTTGTTGTTAGCGTTGGACCGTTCCTCGATTCGGTTATTTGAATCGGCAAAGACCGTGAGGTTGAACCGTCCAGTGAGACTTGGCTTCCATGTAAAAGAAACATTCGAGAACGATTCATGCCACACCGAGTTGACTTCCTTTGTTTGTATGAATCCAGCCTCAGAAGAGAGTTTGACGTCAAAAATTCCACCGTTTGATGCTATCTTGGCATATACGTTATAACTTGTGTTGACACAGATTTCACCCTCGGTTACCATCTGACTCACCGATACATCTGGTATCTCGTACTGATACCCCGTCCTGATCATCTCAGGATGTGGAACACCACACAGAGCTGAGATAGTATGTGTAGTCGAAACAGGTGGAAAGAACGACATATCCGGGCTGTAATTGAACGACCCATCCTCTTGCTGTAAATTCAGAAGATACTCCAGCGGGTTAATGTCATTCTTCGTGTAGCTTAGTGGATTATCACCAGCCGCAATAATCGCCTGGATCACCGATGAAGTGGTCCTTACATTTGTGTAACCGCCATCATCATTCTGGTTATTTTTGGTATACTCCAATGCTGCTTTTAAAGCATCGGATTCTTTATCCACACCCGCAGCCACGAGTGCCTGAATCACATAGGCAGTCACATCAACCGAACTCTTATTGCCTGAATCACTCCAGCCACCGTCCGAATTCTGATGCGCCAGGATATAATCTACCGAACCGTTGACCCTTTTATCCTTAACGTCTCCACATGCAACAAGAGCTAATATCGCAAGTGCATCATCCGCTACTGTTGCGTTATAGCCGAACTGTTCGCCATCATAATATGATTTGAGCATCACGAGATAGTTCACACCGCCGTAATTCGTGGGATCTTTTCCCGCAGTCGCGCTTATGACCATAACCATTCGTGCAATTGCTTCGAGACTGTTCAGACAGGGCGGATTTGTACCCGGAGGAGAGTGCAAAACCTCATCCCCTGAATTGTTTCTCAGATAGCCTATGAGCGAATGCCCGTAAGGAACCCATATCCCGGTTGAAGGGTCCTCTCCTGCGGCAACCAACCCGAGTGCAGCCCAGCCAGAATTTGAGAAGCCGCTTATACTACCCGTGGGATACTGCGATTCGTTCAAAAACTCAACTGCGGAGGCCAGATTTGTCGTGTAATTATAAGGCGCGGAAGCGACTTCCACCGCATCAATTGTGAGGTTGTTGTTATACACGTTATCCTCCTTTATTGCGCCCTGCATCTCTTCAACACTCACGCTTACCACCAGCCGATAAATACCTGTATTCTGTGGTGTCCATTCAAATCGCACGACTTCATGCTCGCTATGGTTTATCATGATTGTCTTTGAATCTGCTACCTCGCCGTTTGCCGTTAAGTTCGCACGTATCTGTACGGGTAGCGGATAGGTTTCCGTGACTTCAACGGATGCAAGTATCGTGTTCGTTCTGTCCGCATATAGCATAGAAGGACTCGCTATTTCTTTCACTGTCACATCAAGGCTCAGACCTTGCGGTTCCATAAAAGGGCAATAATCAAATGCCCCTGAATCCCCCCCTATCCCGTATGGCATATCTCCAATTCCATCGCTATTGTCATCAACACCGTTGTAATCATTCCAGTGATTACCGATATAATTCCTATATGTTGTTCCATTGTAGGTGTAATTAATCATATCGCTGGAGTTCCAATAGTTGCAACCACCAGAATCCTCCGCAGGTCCATACAGATTGTTGAAGTAGATCGTGTTGTTGCAACTATCGCCCTCGAGCCAAATGCTATAAGGGTCAAACGCTGCCCAACTGGGATGGTTATGAATGATAGTATTATTGCAAAGCAAGTTCCCTCCTGATTTTTTCAGTACTATGCCCCGCCCTCTGCAGGATAAGAAATTTTTAGAGATTGTACAGTTCTCAGAGTTGTCTATTTCTATTGGGATGTTCTTATCATCAGTCGGATATCCTTCATGATACAGTTCAAGATTTATTAGCGTTACATTACTTGACTCTTTTATAACGATATTTTGCACGTTTTGATGTGCCGAGCCAAGGTCTTTTTCCGTTGCTGCCACTACCGCAAAACCACGCAATTCTATATTAGAGGATTTATGTATTATCATCAGTTCCCTTTTGTGCCTGCCGTCTCCAGTTTTAGTATAAACAACCCCCACTCTTGCTATACCCATCCCGTCAATCGTGATATTGCTTTTGTCCGTTATTGTAATCAAATTGCCTTCTTTTACGTTACCCTCTGTTTCTTCATCTTCATATTCTATATACGTTCCTTCATTCAGGTATATCGTCATCCAACCATGACTGGCTACGACCACAGGCGATACGTCTATCATATCCTGAAGTTCAGTAATCGAGCTAGCATGAACCACCGCAGGTGGCAATTCCACTGTTACTGTCTTCGTTATGTAATTGTTCGTCTCATTCAACTCGGCGATAGTATTTTCAGGATCCACAACAACGGAAAGCTTATAACTACCTGTTTGCTCAGGCGTCCATCCAAAAGAGATATTCGTGGTAGCTCCAGGATTAATACACTCTATTGTCTCGTTCCCGGTAATCGCATCGTTTACTTTGAAGACCACGCTGACGTTTGACGCATCAGCGAAGCCATCATTTCTTATTGGTACCCGAATTTTATTCGGTATATTTGGAAATCCTACACCACTTGCAATTACGATGTCATCCACAGTTAGATCAGGTAACATTGTGGGCAAATCATTCTCGTTACTCCAGCCGATGACATCACTACTTTCGAGTTTATGGTCTATCCCCGCTATAGTCCATTGTTCCAACGCATCGTCATACAAAAATAATTGTGGATTCTCCAGTCCGTCTATCTCCGTTACAATCCCTTTGCTCTCGTTAAAAGATAGGTTCTGCGCTACACACGCAAGTTCTGTAGCATTCAACACCGATGTATTCTCCGGTAAAGGTAGCTCTTGAATATAGATATTCTGATCGGCGTCATTTATCACAACAGTTACCCGTATCAGCACTGTTATTTCCGCTTCTAATTCATTGTTTGTCTCGTTAAATTCCGGTACGTCATTATCCGGGTCAGCGATGGCTTTCCGTGTGTAGTTACCTGTCACGGTCGGTCGCCATGAAAACACAGTCGTGGTGGATTTGTATCCGGGAAGAGAATCAATCGTTTCAGTCCCGATTAGAACGTCATCCGCATTCAGTGAGACGTTAAATGATGAAGCATCACTTCCCTTGTTTGCAACGGTAACAGAAATAGCATTTGTGGTATTCACAACGATCTGTCCACCGGCAATTCCTGTGACGACAAGGTCGGGTTTAAGCATGACAAGCGGTAACTGATCATAGAAGTATGGTATATCGCCAATGCCGTCTCCGTCCGAGTCATTCCCCTTGTAGTTACTCCAGTAGTTTCCTCCAAGGTATGGACCGCCCAGAATGTTCGTACCCTGAGTCTTCGAGAGGTTGTAGGTATTTTTGCTACCGAGCGTGACATTCTGGTGCAGGAACTTATTGTCGTATATCAAGTTGTCAGAGCCCTTTAAAGAGACGCTATTTGTAAATATATTGCTTTTGATGGTGTTCTGTGAGGCAGGTTTGTCCGTAGAACCATCAGCTATGGATGCAGCACCGAGTTTCCAGCCACTGCCACTATCGTCACCGAATGTATTGTCTGCAATAAAATTGTGGTCGCCCCAAATAGACATCAGACCGAGACAATATGTGATCGTGTTGTTCTCGATGGTATTATACGAAGCGTTATCAATGGCTATTCCCTCGCAAGTACAGTAGATATAGTTGTCTTTAGCTGTGTTATTGTTGGAGCATAGCCTGATGCCGGCATAGGGCTGATTATGATATGCGCCATATTGACCGCCAGCAGTTATGTGGAATCCCCGAATCGTACAGCCTTCTGCTTTGACCCGGATTTGGTCACCCGCTCTACAATTTATAACGACCGTCCCGTTAGCAATTAGGTTTATGTTTGATAAGCTCTCGTTTATTTCAATGCCTTCATTATAGACGTTGTCCGTTTCACTCTTCGGAGATACGATAATCGTGGTTCCCGAAGACGAATGGTTGATTGCAGCCTGAATCGTATCGCAATCTACGGGTACGTGTATTGTCGTGGACTCCACTGTGGCACCTTTTGTGTTAGTAACTTCGTTAGCGGTATCGGCATTAAAAGAGCGATTGGAGCTGTGATTTGTACCAGTGCCGTTAGCTTTGATTGTTGTATTTAGTACCGCAGTTGCATTTGAATAGGTTGTGGCGATAATATTTTCCACCTCAGGCATCGTTTTATTCGGATTTGTGATATTGCTCGTATCAGTCAGGTTAATTCGTTCACCCGTGTGGTTATAAAGAGCGTCTATGGACGCTAAGGTAGAGAGTAATAATATAAGCACTGCTATTATCGTAAAGCTTCTTTTAGACATTTTCATCTCAAAGTATAAAAAAGAAAAAAGGTTCAGGCTGCATACAACAGCCTGAACACCTGTATTCAATCGCCCTATTCGTTTGCACTAGTCTCATCGAATTGCGCCCTCTATAATCACATCATCACAAGCGGCAACTGGTCATATTCGTATGGTGTGTCGCCAATGCCATCACCGTCCGTGTCAGTCCCAGTATAAGCACTCCAGTAGTTTCCTCCGAGGTACAGTCCGCCCACAATGTTCGTTCCTGGTGTCTTCGTGATGTTGTAGGTATTTTCACTTCCTATATCGTTATCTACTGAGAATTTGTTGTTGTATATCTGATTGTCAGAACCTTTCAGAGAAGTGCGTCCTACAAACGTGTTTCCCCTGACGATATTGTACGATGCCGGTTTGTCATAAGAATCCCCACTCCCTCCAAGTCGCCAACTACTTACACGATCACTTACAGTATCTGAGCCAAAGGTATTGTCTGCAATGAAATTGTAGTCACCCCATATCGCCATCATGAGCAGGGCATTTCTGATCGTGTTGTTCTCAACGGTATTATACGAAGATTCTTCGAGCACGATACCACCGGACGTGTTGTATATGTGGTTATCCCGCACGGTGTTATTGCCTGAGCAGAGTCGGACACCGGCACCGGGGTAGTTCGGATATGTACCACCTGTCCACCCGTTTCGTATCTCAAATCCTTGAACTGTGCATCCTTCTCCCAGGACTGTTATCTGGTCACCCTCGTATAATCGCATGCCTGAGGCATCATTCCGTATCACAACCTCGCCGTTTGCAATGAGCTTTATATCAGATAGACTCTCGTTGATCTCAATGTGTTCATTATAGACGTTATCTGTATCGCTCTTTGGCGATACGATGATCGTGGTTCCTGGTGATGAATGGTTGATCGCTTCCTGAATCGTGCCGTAATCCGCAGGTACGTGTATTGTTGGTGCATACCACAACCTGAACGCAGGTAGCCAGTTTTCATACTCCTTTCCATTGACATCCTCGAATCTCGTGCAGGTGATGTTTCCACCGGTTACATGTTTGTAAGGTACATGTATTATCTGTGGATACGAGCCTGTCGTTATTGTATAATTGTAGATCACACCTTTCTTAAGTGTCAGCGTTGTGTCGAACGATAGATTGTGGTAGTCTTCGATGTAACCGTTCCATTCTGCGACTACGCTCTCATTCCGGGTTTCATTCCATATTTTTACGTATTCGGTATGCCCACCAGTTCCCGCACATGGATACGTGTATATTCTGTTCACCGAGATGTTCTGCTCAGCGATGATTGTGCCGTAATGCGTACCTGAGATGCTTGGGTATGTTCCTTTGCCTGTATCAAACACAGAACAAACAGAGACATTAATTATCAAGAGCTTAGGCGAATCCGCGGGCATCATGTTCATGTTGCTGCTCCAATAGAGCGTTACGACATCTCCATCTTTTATTTTATACTGGTTTATACCAACCATAGGCGTGGGGTCTTCCGGATAGTTCACCCAGTACATCCACCCATCCCAGCCTTCACTTTGGATGTCCGCAATGGAATCAACAAGCAAAGAGCCCCAACTCGCATACCATTCATCGCTTACCGTATAGCTGAAATCACCTTCTTCTGCCGCAGCGTCAAGAGCACCAAGTGCGGTTGTTTGATTTATCACGTAACTTTCACCGCTGTTGTGTGCCGTTACGTTGCACGTGGCTCCGTTGACTAACGTTATATCGCCCTGCCAGATGAGTTCTTGTGGTTCTACAAGCGAGACGTTTAGCATAAACCCTCCGTTATCCAGCTCCTCTTGCGTCACCGTATGTTCCTCCGTCTTTGTGTAGTTGCACCCTGAGACGTTGAACCTGAGCAAATCGCCAGTACTCACATTCTCACTACCGTTAAGCACGAGCTGGTAATAGTTTGAATCCGAGTTATTCTCTGCATGCCAGCATTCACTTGTATTCGTGTTCGTTATCAAAACGCAGGAATTATTGCACGGTGCTCCTTTTGCTGTGACCCAGCCGTCAATAACGAAAGGTGAAGATTGTGCGGTTACCTGCGCCACTACTACCGCTATGCACACCACTGCAACGAGCAATACGCCGATTATTTTTTTGTTCATGGTTTTTTATTTTACCTCCTGTTACTATTCCTACTTTTTCTGATTAATAAAAAGTACTGCTTTTGTCATCGTGCTAATGTCATGCCTATCTCCAGGTTCATTCTCTTCTTCTTCTCCTCCACGCCACGTATCCTGTGATCACAAGCAATCCCACACCTAAGAGTATTACCGTTGGCAGTTCAGGAATCGGGTAGCCGGGGTCCGAAGAGGGAGAAGTTACATGGCTCGAGTGCTTTTCCGGGGGATTACAATATAGTTCCAAGCTACCGTTAGCATCACCCGCCCAAAGAACCTCGATGGCAAATCTACCGCCTTCAGGTATTGTAAAACCTGCGGGGTTTAAAAATCCTGTGACTTCCTCAAGATTTTGTTGACTCTTTATATCATAATATCCTTCCGCATAGGGACTCCCAGAAAGCTCTGCTCCCGTAGAGTCAATACCACGAAGACTTGTATTTATCTGTTTATCGGAATCCGCAAAATCTGTCGCATTTACCCAATAGCTCACATTCCACGTATCCGCCGGAAAACTCACATTACAATCTGCTACCTGGTCTGGATAGAACCAGACTCGTTCTCCGGGTGGCAGACTTATATATGTGTCCATTCCACCTTCTATCCCTTTCGTCATTGTCTTGTTGTAATCAGCACCATCGTAAATCGGTGCCGAAGCCTCGTTAGTCGAGAAATACCACGTCTGCTGGCTTGGGACTGAAAGTGTAATATTGTAATCAAATCTCCCGCCATCATCTACCTCGTTTTCCGTTACCTTGCATTCTACAATCTTTGACTGACTTCCGTCCGGACTTGTGACCTCGAACCGCAGTGTCTCACTCGCATTCAAATCGGTGCCATTGGCAAGCACGAGCAGGTAGCAGTTCGATCCTGACGTGTTTTCGGCAGTCTTGCTTGAACCTGTATCCATATTCGTGATGTTCACGTTCGGATTGTCACATTCAGTTCCGTTTGCGTTGGATACATATCCGTAGATAACAAACGGAGTTCCATGTGCTGTCGCTGCTGGTGCTATACTTACTGCGCACAGTGCTACAATGAGCAATATGCCTAATTTCCATATGTTTATCCTTCTTTTTTCCATATTTTTTATTCACCTCTTTTTTAGTTGGGTATTTGTATAGCGCCCCTTATCGGCGCTTCGTTTCTGTACCGTTCTGACCATTCTTGTTTATACCTTTTTCTTTCTGCCAGCCCCTTCGTGGATTTGCACCATCAAACTTTAGCAAAGTTTGATCAAAACGTTTCGCAGCAAACTTCAAAAAAGTTTGATCAAAACGTTCAGGGACATTTTTTCTTTGCGTAGCGATGGAGCATGCACTTTCGTGAAATTGTTTGAGCCGCAAGAACAACGCCAGATACGGCTTTAAGAGTTTAAGAGAAAATGTATTTATGTACGTAGGTTTTATATGGTTATAGGTGATAGGAATGGGAGAATTGAGAATAGAAATTCCTGAATGAGTAATGCAAGAATTTCCAGAAGTGGAATGGCCAAAAGTTGCAGAGAAAGCGGTGCTTGAGGAGTTCAGGAAGCTTGCAACACTAAAGCTATTTGACGAATTATTCAAACACAGTGAGCTGACGGATGATGATTGCTTGAAACTGGGCAAAGAAGTAAACAAAGCGGTAAGATTAAGGATAGAGAAAGAATTAGTCAAAGTATTCTCAACTGCGGATTTGGTTTCATTTTTAGCATAGACATGATTACCATTCATTTTTACGTATTTTCTCCATTTTTCTCTTTACATCCACTAAAAAATAAAAACGGGGGATGACCCCCCCAACCTTTTAGTTCTTTGCATACACCGCATCAAGTCCCATAATTCTTGGTTTCCACCACGTTCCTTGCTTCTTTATCGCGATGTATTGCACATCACCGAACTCACCGCTGAAATCGTATCGTTTCCACCACCCGAATTTGCATGTTTCACTGCCGATCTTCGTCCAGTCCGTACCATCTGAAGACACATATACATCGAATTTTACCTTACGGACTCCCAGCTTTCTAACCCAGACACTGACATTCTTGCACCCCGGTATCGTCTCCTCCAGCTCGATTGCGATCCTGGCTTTTCTGGTGAGGATTGCTCCTTTGTTATCTGGTTCGTCCAGTGCTCTCCATGCGAGTCGAACGTTCTTCTTGTAGTAAACGCTCTCGCCGTAGCTTTCCACGGACAAAACGGTTACAGCTTTCTTCTCTGACCTCGTGTAGTCAGCCCACGTGCCTTTGTCTGCATAGACGATGTAATTACCCGCGGTTTCAATAGATAGCGTTGCGTTGCCGTCTGGACCCGTCTGGAACGTTAGACCATCTGCATGAACCGTTGCGTTTTCCACGGGCTCGAACATCGCTGCGGTGTCGTTGTATCCCGTAACCGTTGCAATGACGTTTTCATTGACGTTCACAACTGTCTTGTCGAGTTCTATCATGAGCGGCGGTGCCGTCCATGCTCCGAAGTACCACAGTACGTCTTCATGTGGTGCAGCCGGCGGTGTCGTTACGTTCAGCACGAAATCCGCGGCTCCTACCCACGGCGAGTTGTAGTTCACACGGTACATCCAGCCGTCCCAGCCGATTGGTGGCTCGCCTGCTACCTCTTGAACGTACAAGCCCCAGCCGTAATCCACCAGCACATAGCCGAATCCACCTGATTTATTTGCTTCATCGAGTGCACCGAGTGCTGTTGGCTCGTTCAGGTAGTGTGTCACACCGTCGGTTGTTGTGACAGTCGAGTTGCTGAAGGTCACAGCTCCAGTCCAGACCGTATCGTTCTTACCTTCTATTCTGACGTTTGCGGTTACAGTCAGTTTCTCGAGGACTGTTACATCTTTCGTTAAAGAGTTGTTCGTCTCGTCTGATTCGTCTATTTCTCCGGTTGCATCTGCGGTTACGTTCAGCGTGCAGTTACCTGTTGCTGTGGGCGTCCACAGGAATTTCACGGTTGTGTTTTCGGTTACGTTAAGTGACGTAACTGTAACTGTAACTGTATCCACAGCGGTGCCGTCTGCTTCAAGTGTTACGTTGAAGCTCGTAGCATCCTCTGAACCTATGTTTTCAATGACTGCACCGATTGGATTGATGACATCAGCACGCAGCCTTGCTGGCATGGTAATCGCAGTTACGGTGAGGTCTGGCTTGCACGGTAGGCACTCAAACTCGTTCTCAAGGCAGTTATTCGTCTCGTTGCTTTCCTCAATCACATTACCGCTGTCCGCACAGACCCTGACTGTAACGTTCGTTCCACACGGGCAGTTGAATGATCCAACCGTGTTCGTGTAGTTTTCATCTACCGATAGTGCTGGAACAGGGTCCTCTAATGTGGAGACACCATCAATATAGATTGTTGTATTGCTTGCACTCGCGTTCTCATCACCGATGTTTGCGACCGTGTAGTTCACCGTAAAGTTACCATCCTCAAGCAGTTCCTCTGATTTCTCGGTCACTGTCAGGTCTGGCATCTCTCCAACTTCAAGGAGCATATCCTGCTCGAATCCTCCCTCGTACATATCCTCTTCAGTCACATTGTGCTCGGTCTCGTTGTAAACCGTTCCATCGCTCGCATTCACGATGATTCCATCTCCAACGCTCACATGCGTTGAGTCGGTCAGCGTCAGATACAGGTTTGAACTTGCAGAAGTATTCACCGTGAAGTCCTCGCCTGTTTTCTTTACTGTTACCACTGGATTCAGAATAGGTGTGCCGTCTTCATAGCTGACTTCGCCTGAAATCAGGAATGGTGTTTGCGGGGTTAGCGGTGTGGGTGGTGCGGGTGCTTTCACATGATAGTTCTCGAATTTATCTATCAGCGGTCGGTAGTCGTTATCATTGCCCGCAATGTCGTAGGCTGTATCTCCGACTCCATCGTGCGGACTTGTATCTACGCCCCCGTAATCACTCCAGTAGTTGCCGAGGTAGTTCGTATAGGTTGTGCCGTTGTAGGTGTACCCGATTGGCTCGGTTGAGTTCCAGATGTTGGTTGTTGTGGTGCTCGTAACAACCACATTGCCATCAGTGTTGTCAACGAAGTCGTTGAGGTATATCTTGTTGTCTGAGCCTGTGCATTCGTATAACCAGACACCTTTTCCATTTGAAGAGATGTTGTTCTTTGTGATTGCGTTGTTAGCTGTCGATTTATATAGGAGTATTCCAGCTCCTGTAGTTCCTTTGATAATGTTGTTGCTTATATTATGCATGGAACTGTCTTGCAATACTATTGCGCCATAAACACTTTTCGAGTTCAAAATGGTATTGTTAAAAAGTGTTAAATTATGGCAGGTCTGGTATACATAGATAGAAGCGATTGCATTTGATACATTTAAAATTACATTGTTCATAAAAGTTGTGTTCGTGGCCTCCATCATGATATAGTCCTCGTATGTCATTACATTACCCATAATCGTGGTATTCGGTGCAGATGTACCGAAAGGGGCTTTGAGTGCCTCAAAGACATTGTTTCTGATGATACAGTTTGGAGAATTATCATTTACCGCTACGCCGGTGTCGCTGTTTACAATTCTGAATCCCTCGACAATACAGCCGGGAGCTGCTCCACTATATCCATAACCGGTAGGACCCAAAAAGATGATTAGTCTATTCCCATCACCATCCAATGTTACGACATCTGCACCTTCTCCTTTCAATGTAATGTTCGGTGTATTCACAGATATTTGCCATTCCTGAGCAGATTTTGGTAATACATAAGTCCCTGCGTGAACATGGACTGTGTCGCCATCAGAAACGTTATTTAACACAGCCTGAATCGATTGCCCTTCATATACGTCCCATGTCGTTGCTGCCGCGGGCATTACCATCATCGCACTTAAGAGTGCGATTATACTGACGATATATATCGCTTTCATTTTTTCATCCATTTTTTTCCTTTTTCACCTCCTATTTGTTTGGGTATTTGTATAGCTCCCCTCCTCGGCGCTAAAATAACTTTCGCTTCCGCTTCTTTTCATTCTCTTTATACCTCCTTTCTCATGGATACGTCAGCGTGCAGCTCGTTGTTGCTGCAATGAAGTATCCTTCTCCTCGCTCCATCGTGTCGAAGTAGTTGAACTCGGATGGCGCACCCGGCACATACACCTCGTAGCTCTGCGCTGTTGCGTTCCATCTCGCCACGTACCGGTAGTTGCCTGCAACCGAGTTCAGCGCACCCGGAAGATTCGCACTCGTGTTCGTCCAGCCAACCATGTTCAAGCCCTGCATCAACTGCGCTGTCATGTCGGTGTAAGCAGTGCCATCAAAAGACCATGTTCCAGCCGTGGTCATGTGGATGAAGTATCCGGTGCCAGGGTCCATCGTGGTCGCTTCCTCGAACTGGTGTGTAGCGGCGTTGTAGCTCTTCACTGCATCCTGCGATACTCCGGAGAGTACTGAACTCGTGCTGTTGTCCTCCGGCTTCAACGGCAGCGACACGAGGTTCCAGCCTGTAACGAGGTCTTTTGTGAAGGTCCCGGTTGGTAGTTCCTGTTCGTAAAGAACAACATCGTGTATATACTTACCATACCATGTGTCCATATCACCAAGGCGACCACTAAATTCACCAAACCATCTTCCATCCGGGCTTGTCACGTTTACATAGATCCACGTATCATCACCCAGTCCAGTTTCACCATCACAGTGCGCAGTCCACATCACATATTGTCCTGTAACCTGGCTCCATGGTTCTGTTGGATAAGTTTCATTTAAATTCTCCATCTTTATCGTCCACCCATCTGGAACCCATGTGTCGTTCGTCGAATATGTCGCATTACCCATCCATGTAAAGGCTTCTCCTGCTGATACTGTTGGCACCATTGCAAGCATCATCGCAACCACGATGAGCAGTCCAGCTATTCCCATATCTCTTCTCATTTCGTTTCACCTCCTATTGTCTGATTCCATATTTTTTCCTTCATGTGCTTACCTCCTATTTTAAAAATTAAGCCCCCGAAGGGGGGGCTTCTTTCACTCTTCAAGCTATACATGCGTTATGCTCCAGTCTCTACTGTACCGTCCTGATTCACGTAATAGACATCATCACCGATTGTTATCTTCCAGTCCGGATAGTACGGACTCGCATCGCGGTACACAAGCTCGATAGTCGGTCGCTGCTGGATAACCCCAAGATCCCGAGCATCCTTCTTAGCTACTATATTCAGCTCATCGAGTACCTCACCGAGTGCAAGCTTCATCGCTTCTATCTTTGATACCAGTAGATACGTCACAGGGTCTGCAACCCACGAAGCCTCCTTGAAGCTGCCGTCTTCGGCGTCCACAAGCACCACGACCAGCGTCCTCTCCACTTTTATTGGCTCGATTACTATCGGTTCGATTACAATGTTCGCAGGCAAGCCTTTCACACGCTCGAACTTCTTAAAGCCAGGTATTTTTGGTCGTTCGATGGCAACCGGCATTATCTTGACCGGAGGTCTCTCCTTCACTGGCACATTAAACGGCACGCTGTAGTAGTCTCCGAGATCACTTGTCACGAGCATCGGCTTACCAGGATTGGTCTTTGCAAATGTGTCTGCAAATTCCGTGTCGTACGGCACGAGTTCCTCGGTTACTCCGTCTATTGCCGCTTTCACTATCTTACGCTTTTCGTCGTCCCTGACCACTTTCTCAAGCGCCAGTTGCTCGGCACCGTATAGCATCATCGGCTCTGCTGTCAGCTTCGCTGTTATCGCCTTGTCAAACCTCGGCTTCGCATGTGCTAAAGTTACCACAACGTCATCGTCTTCCGGCGGCTCGCATACTGCCACATACTTGTTATAGTAGCTGTCTGTAGTGTTGATGCCGGATTCGTTCAGTTTCTTGTGGTATATGCTGCTCCACTGATCCACGGACTTGTAAGTGTTCTCGCCAATACCGCCCGGTCCTTCTAAACTGGCATTGTACGGGTCGTTTATCCAGAACCCGTAGATTTCGTAACTGCCTTGTGTGAAGCTCGGAGTCTTATTCGTGTGTATTCCACGGATTACCATCCAGTTAGAGTAGTTTCCGTATGCCGGTGCTGCGCCGGGACCTAAATACTGCCATTTGCATATGTAGTGTAGCACATCCTCGATCGTGCCATAGCTGCCGATTCCGTAGTTCGCCACGTATGGTAGTCCCTCGTAGGCGTGAAGGTACTGGTTCAATGTGCTCCTCATGCCCAGCGGATCAACAAACAGAATGTCGGCATTGCAAGCCTGGTTGTAGCCGAGTCCTGTTGCGTTCAGCACGGTCTGGTTCGGTACGTCTGACGTGTCTCTGTAATTGTCTATCAGCATCTCCATCGCTGCGGGTCCGTTCCAGTCTGATTCTTCCCATGTGTGGAATGGGAAGCTTGGGTAGTAGTTCTGGCAGTAGTGGTTCAGCGTCAGGTTGACATTCTCTTCTCCTCCAATGTCATCAACTGTGTGGTCGGTGACATTGCAGTTGCTTGTGTAATTGTCGGGTACGTCGCATGCGATTATCCTGAGCACGTCGCCGGTATCCACCTCGTCCGGCACGTTCAGCGTGAGGTTGTAGAAACCGGTCACTGGATCTATGTAGTCTGCTGGTCTGTTGTCAACGACGTCTGGCTTGTTCAGGTTCGTGATGTTGGCCGTGTCGGCTGTCGGGTTGGTGTAGCCGCTGATGGTGTAGGTCGGTGGTGCCTGTTCGTAAAGAACGACATCATGTATATACTTACCATACCATGTGTCCATATCACCAAGACGACCACTAAACTCACCAAACCATATTCCATCCGGGCTTGTCACATTCACATAAATCCATGTATCATCACCTAGCCCTGTTTCACCATCACAATGCGCAGTCCACATCACATATTGTCCTGTAACCTGGCTCCATGGTTCTGTTGGATAAGTTTCATTTAAATTCTCCATCTTTATCGTCCACCCATCCGGAACCCATGTGCCGTTAGTTGAGTATGTCGCATTGCCAACCCATGTAAAAGCTTCTCCTGCAGATGCAGTTGGCACCATCACAAACACCATCGCAACCACGATGAGCCCTGCTATTCCTATATCCTTTCTCATTTTGTTTTACCTCCTGTTATTCGGCTCCAAATTCTTCCTTTCATTTTCTTACCTCTTATTTTTAAAAAATAAGCCCCCGAAGGGGCTATCTCTTTCTTCAAGCTATACATGCGCAAAGCTCCGCTATGGATTGTATGTCCAGTAGAATGTTGCACCAACTCGTCTGTATTCATAGCCCACACCTAGTTCGATCGGCTCAACATCGCTCGCACCCCACCAAGTACCACCATAGTATGAGGCAGACTTGTATCCAACGCCGTTCACATATCTGTATACAGTATCGCCATCAACTGGATGTCCATTGAACGCTGAAGAAAGACTCGTCTCTTCAAGCGATGCGTATCCGATGAGGTTCTTAGGATCACCCGTGGATGCTTCCCCATATATCGTTGTATTCACATTTGACAAAAGCTGCCCAACATTGGTGATGTTAAATGCATCACCACTTCTGCGATACTCGTACCCTACTTCAGGTTCGATCGGCTCAACATCGCTCGCACCCCACCAGGTACCACCATAGTATGAGGCAGACTTGTATCCAACGCCGTTCACATATCGGTATACCGTGTCACCATCTACCGCATCGTCACCGATAACCTCTGCAAGCGTTGTATTACTTGAGCTAAGTGGTATCGAAAACAGGTTCTTTGGGTCGTTGTTGTTCGTGTATATCGGTATCTCAAACTGTTCCTGTCCTTCCTTCAACGCATATACTCTGCCATAATCCGTTCCGAAATACACAAACCCGTCAGAGATCGCCATCCCCTGCAGGATGTACTGGTTGTCAGGCGCAGGTGGATTCCACTCCCAGCACTGCACAAACTCAGTGCCAGTATCCTCAACGCAGTAGGCAGACCCGTTGTTCATGTTTGTCGTGAAATAGATATACATGTGTCCGTTCCAGACCGATACAGCAGGAGATGCCTGTGAAGCACCGTTTGGTATGTCGTACGTGTACAACAGGTACCCATTCGCCGCGTTCAGACACTTGAGAACCTTACCATCTCCACCATACATGCCACCCATTAAGACATAGACCCTGCCGTTATAGACCACAGGCGTGGACGTGCTGTAACTGATGTCCCTGACCCAGTCACAGCTACCACCCAGATCACCGGTTGCAGCGCTGAAACTGACAGCATAAGCATGTCCCGAAAGCGGCGAAGATTTCTTGCCTGTGAAGTAGATTCGCCCGGTATCCTCGTTCCATACGATTGACGACCTGATCTCCTCAACCGGTGTGACACCGCATGCCTCAGATACGTTTATGTAGTCCACAAACGCGCCCGTGTCCTTGTTCAAGCACGTTACATTCGCTCTGTCGTCACCGTAGATGACGTAGTCGCCAACAATCGCTGCACCTGCCCAATAATAACCCGTCTTATAAGGCGCAGTTCTGCTCCATATCAAATCACTCACATCCGCGGCATTAACGCAGTAGTATGTACCGTAGTCGTCTGTGTGGTGTGCGCCACCTTTCCAGTTACCGAAATAGACCTTGCCGTCAGCGTATCTCACCGGTGTATTTATCTGGTAGGTGTCCAACCCATAATCACGATATTCTCGTATAACTCCATTGGATGCATATACTGCATTAATTCTTCCTGCTCCTTGCTGTTCATCACCACCGCTAACAGCAACATATATAATGCCGTCGTGGTATGCGGGTGTTGAGACCTCGAAGATTCCAGCAGTTCCTGCAGCACAATTTGTATGCCAGTTCTCTGCCCCTGTAATCGCATCGAACGACCAGAGATAGCCCCGGTAATCAAGCACATACACATCACCGTCCCCTACGATCGGTGTGACGTCAATGCCACCCATTCCTGTGCCGCTCGTGTGTTTCCACCAGGCAAGTGTCGGTGGGCCATTTACAGGTGCGCAATCAGTTGTCCAACCAGTTGCTATCTCATCCTTCTGAAACTGAGGCCAGTCGGTTGCTACCGCTACCGAAGCCATCGCTGCAATCACTATTATCGCACTCACCAAAAGCGCGACTCCTTCTCTTTTTTTCATCTTTCGTATTCTTTTTTTTACCTCCATTCACTTTCTTGTGAACGTGGCATAAACTGACTTTCGTTTTTTATTTTAAAGCTAAGTGTTGTTACCCAATCGGGTAACTTAGAGTGCCAAAGCCGAACTAACCAAATACGATTATAAATAACCACACCTTTAGCTATCTATATAGTGGAACTAAAGAGGCTATGACCGTGAAGGGGTTAGCAAAGAGATGAGAGACGAGGAACACGAAGTCGTTGTGGTAGGAGCGGGTCCTGCGGGCAGTATAACAGCGCGAACCGCAGCCGAAAAAGGTCGGGACGTTTTACTTATCGAGAGGAACCAGGATATAGGTGTGCCCGTGAAATGCGGTGAGGGCGTAAGTATAGAGATAGATAAGTTCGTGGAGGTTGATTCTAAATGGGTATCTGCGGTACTGAAAGGAACCATCACCTATGGTCCTGACGGCACGAAGGTGGTTGTGACTGTTGACGGTATGAACGAGGCAATGTATGTGCTGGATCGAAGACTATTTGATAAGTTCCTTGCTCAGGACGCAATACGTGCGGGTGCCGAAGTACGAGTTAAAACATATGCTTATGGGCTCATAAAAGAGCAAGAAAAGGTAAAGGGCGTCTATGCAAGCGCAGCAGGCGAAGATATACGCATCTTTGCGGATGTCGTTGTGGGTGCGGACGGTGTGGAATCGCGGGTTGGCAGATGGGGCGGTATAGATACGAAACTGGGCTTAGCTGACGTTTCTACCTGCGCACAGTACCTGATGTGCAATGTCAAACCAAACAGAGATTACGGCGAACTTTTCTTCGGCGAGGACATTGCACCCAGGGGTTATGCCTGGATATTTCCAAAAGGAGAAGATAGCGTAAATGTGGGTGTCGGAATAGGAGGTGATGTCTCTGATGAGAACCATCGTGCACTTGATTATTTGAACGCATTCGTGCGGGATAAGTTTCCGGATGGGCAGGTAATAACAGAGATATATGGTGCAGTGCCTTTGAGCGGTCCTGTGTACAAAACCGTAGCAAACGGGCTGCTTTTAGTGGGTGATGCAGCACGGCATGTCAATCCTATTACCGGTGGTGGCATTTTAGAGGCAATGAAAGGCGGAAAAATAGCAGGTGAGGTGATAGCAAAGGCGGTGCAGGAACAGAACTTCTCGGAGAGGCGGCTGATGGAATACGAGAAGCGCTGGAAGAAAGAGTTGGGCAAAGTCCTGTATGCGGGCATGAAAGCAAAGCAGTTGTTACTGAGCTTGGACAGCCATGACTTCAACGAGTTCTTTCATCCCTTATCGGGTGATATAAAGATAAAAGAGTTCACGGAACGTGCACTGTTGAAAGCGATGATAAAGAAGAATCCGAAGATGCTCTTCAGCCTGGCAAGAATGATGTTCTGAGTTCACCATAACAATTAACGCCAGTAAATTTCTTTCTGTACGAGTCCAATAACGGCGTCAGTTTTCGTTCAGGTACTTCAGCTTTCTTTAACCGCTCTTCAATCTCAGCATCGCTCAATCTAACATTCAGCTTCCTGTTTGGAATATCTATCTCTATTATATGTGGAGGGATATACCGCTTGATGTCGGATATACCATAGTTAAATTCAATTTCGCTCATTGACAATCAAGAATAAATAGTTTTATCGCCCTTTTCCAATTTCCTATTACGTGTTACATTTATAAATACTTCATATAAGTTATCCAAAGCGTCTCTAGTTTTTTCCAATAGTACAGTTTGAGCGTCAAAAAATTCTTCATCAGTTGTTGGAAATTCAATGTTAATTAACTTCTTAAAAATCATACCTGATTCATAAAATCTTTTTGAATCTTGTAAATGAGAATAATGATTTCTTAAATTATGAAGATTGTTTAATATTTCTCTTGAATCTTCAAACAACTGCATTTTTTCTTCATCAGCTTCTTCTACTATTTCAATGAATTCTTTAGGTGATATTTCATTATTTTCTTCTCTTTTGCTGTTCCAAAAGTCTTCATTTTTTATAAATTTTAAGATTTGATTTGCTGAAGATTCTATCACTAATTGATGTAAATTAATTATAAAATCTCTTAATCCATTTTCGTCATATATTGGATCAATAAGTTTCAAACCAAATAATTCAGTATTGGGATTTGAATTAAACATACTTTTCCCATGTGAAAGTTGGGCTGTTAACAGATACAATCTCCTTTTATTTTCAATTAACTCCAAAACAATGTCTTTATTTTTGTCTATAATTTGTTCATAAGTTAGTTCCTCCTCAGGTTCTTCTTCAAAAGTTTCCCAACTTACTCCTAATAATTTATCAACTTTATTATTGCTGCTATAGGTAATCGCCTCTTCAAATTCATCCTTGTTTACAATAAAAATTCTCGCATCACCTTCTATATTATAAGTTACATTTACAAAACCCCCTTCTTGGTATTTATTTAAGTCATCTTTAAGAAGACTATATGCGGAATTAAAATCGCCTGTCTTTTTTAGTTCGTCTAAGCTTATAGAAAAAGCATCTCCTTTTTCCATATATTGTAGATTTTCTGATATAATATATGCAACTTTACAATCCAGAATATCTTTAGAACTTAATCCTCCTATTGAATAAAAATTTTGGATGAGTTTCCTTACTTCTGAACAAATAACATATTTTTTTTCTCTTTTTTCCCCACCCCTTGTAGAAACATAATCATTTGTAATAATAGCTAATCCATTTTCTTTCAATAAATCAAAAAATTTTAATATCCGATTTTTTACTCGCGTATCGTTTAAAATTAAGTCTCTCCAATCAAATACCTGTGTATCTTCTAGATCAAATGCAAGAGAATCTGAAACAAGATGATTCACTATAAATCCAACAAGTAACTGGGGATATTTCTCTAACTCACTTTTTATTATTTCTTTTTTCTTATTAATTTCTCCAGCTATTAGGATCTCTCCTACTTCTATTCCTTGATTTGACAATAAAAATAATTCCAACCTATACCATTTTTGTGCAACAATTATGCCATCTTTTAATAGTGTTTCAACAATTTGTTTATTTTCCTTAAGCTTCTCATCAGATTGTAAAATACCCTCATTTCTTATATTTTGACCAATATATACATATTTAATCAAAGAAAAATATCTTTCTATTTGTTCTTCTGTATATTCCCTCTTTTTAAGCTCTTCTAAAAGATCCTCATTTAATCCCATACTAAATAGATTTGTATTGTAACATAATATAAAAATAGTATTTGTATAGCTAACTAAAAAACCACGAGATTTCACAAGATTAACACAAGAAATGAGGGTTAGTAGGGGTGGGCGGGACTATTCGATATAATCGCCAATAGAGTACTAAAAACCGATTCCAATCATTGTTCTCTCGTGG
>JAPWVK010000166.1 GCA_029241965.1 Candidatus Methanophagales archaeon | reverse complement strand
TCGCAATTCTGATTGGGGCATCCCTGATCATGATCATCCCGCTTGCGGCCTCGTTTTTTTTAGATCCTTCACTCATCTTTTTATTATTGCATTGGTGGTAAAAGTTAAAAATGAATGAAATAAGTACCCCCACTATAAGGGTGGAGCTCCTATTATTCATATTGTTATCTTCCTTTTCAACTCATTATCGCGCGAATTTCGCCCAACTTCGGTATATCCGCAATACTTTGCATATCATTCCATATTTGGTGGTATATACAAACTTCGCATATAATTCCAATTTGATAGTATATCAGAACTACTTCGTATATACCACCCTCGGGATGAAAACTTTGGCTCACCAAAATATTTCCCTATTATTTTTTAACACCACCTTCTTCATTTTCAAACAACAGGTCTAGTGACTGAGATTTAAAGAAACATTAAACTTATTTGAATTTAATAAATGAGAAGAACATAAAAATGCCACTCAACATCCCCACACTGCATAAACTAAAAGAATTAAGAATCGAAACCGAAGTAGTAAAAATCTTCAAGTTCCAGTCGCCCGAAATAGCCAAAGAAAGCGAACCCGGACAATTCGTTATGGTCTGGAATCCCGAAGTAGATGAGATACCAATCTCAATTGCCGCTGCTTCGCCTGAAGGCGAAATAGAGCTTGCGATTGCCGATGTCGGCGATTGCAGTCACAGCCTACATCAAAAGCACGAAGGCGATTTGATCGGTCTAAGAGGACCGTATGGTAAAGGATTCAGAATCAACGGCGCACGGATTTGCATGGTCGCGGGCGGCTATGGCGCAGCGCCTTTACTGTTTGCCGCGACACGCGCGAAAGAATCAGGCATCGACGTTGTGGTTCTGACAGGCGCAAAAAATAGTGCAGAACTTTTGTATATCAAAGAATTTGAGCGGCTGGACTGTGACGTAAGAATAGCTACAGAAGATGGTTCTGATGGATACAGAGGAACAGTCACTGAATTATTGGAAGAGATACTGGCATCTGGTGAACGATTTGAGCAGGTATTGACCTGTGGTCCGGAACTGATGCTGGCACGAGTTTGCGAGATTACGGAGCAGGCGAGAATCCACACGCAGGTCTCCGTAGAACGAATAGTAAAATGCGGCTGCGGTGCGTGTGGCGCCTGTGACCTCGGTGGTTATCAAATCTGTAAAGACGGCCCTGTTTTTGATGCCGAAGAGCTGATAAGTACGGAATTTGGAAACTGGAAGCGTGAAAAGAGCGGTAAAAGAATTCCTATTAAGTCTGATACAGGTGAGTTATTATCTATTCCTTCTCCGCTTTTCATACCCGAATACGAGCCGTTATTAGCAACAGAATTCTGCGGTATTGAATTCCCGAACCCTATTGCGAACGCTGCGGGCTTCGGCGTTTCCGGGAAGTTACTGTATAGATATGCAGTATCAGGCGCCGGAGCTGTCGTGACAAAATCGGTTGGACTGTATGAGCGCGATGGCTACCCAAATCCCACATTCATTGAAGTATCGCCTCTTAGCTATGCGAACGCGATGGGACTTCCAAATCCTGGGATAAAGAACTACGGGCTGGAGATAGAAGATGCGAAGCGTGCGAATGTGCCATTGATACTGAGTATTTTTGGAAAAGACGTGGGGGAATGTAGGGAAGTAGCAAAATACGCTATTAAATATCCGATAGACATGCTTGAATTTAACGCTTCCTGTCCGCATTCGGATTTCGTAGCCGTTGAAAACAATCCGAAACTGCTGAGAACTATAATAAAAAAGGTACGCGAGATCGCGCAGCCTATCCCATTAGCGGTAAAAATATCGCCTAATGTGGGCGACCCCGCGGGATTGGCAATGACGCTGGAGAAGGCAGGTGCTGACGCTATAACTGCCATTAATACCGTAATGGCAAGACCTGTTGACCACACGCTGGATATACCTATTTTGGGCAATCCTACAGGCTATGGCGGCAAATCGGGTAAGGCACTTACGGTCGGAGGTAAGCAAGTCATTTTTGCATTATATGAGGAGTTGAAGGTACCCCTGATCGCAGTTGGCGGTATATTTTCCGTTAAGGACGTGATAGAATACGCAAAGAATGGCGCAAGTTTGTTTCAGGTTGGTAGTGCCCTGGTAAGTGAAGGACCCGCGATTTTTTCTAAGATAAAAGAAGAGCTAAATGTGTTTCTTGTTGCAAATGGATATAAAGACATTGCGGAACTGGTGGGTGAAGCGCATAGGCGTTGATGGGAGAAGTATTTTACACTTTTCTGGTAGTTATTACCTTAACTTCGAATTATTTTAGGGAATATATACCCTGCAAATGCCTTAATCCATGTCCATTACCTTTTTTGGGATTTCAGGGGCCATCTTTCTATGCCCCCATATTGGGGCGTATAGGGGACATAATTTATAAAGATTATATTCTTTTATTTTCCGTTAAATGCTAAAGTAAGGCATTATAGCGCGATTAGTACTTTATGTACCCTATATTTGGTCGAAGTTAAGGTTATTACAGAGAAAAATTTCCTATTACCCTAGATGAGCATGCAGGAGGGATAAAAGCCCTACGAATTGTTAGAGGAATAAAGTTATCGTTACCAATAAACCCTGCTTTATTTGCAGTTTGTGTTTAATACCCTGCAGCTCGCAGCGATATTAATTTTCAATCTAAATTGATACCCTGTAGCTTGCTACGGGGGTTGTCATTTCCATTTGTTTGGTCAAAACTAATTGGTTTTTAACGTGTTATGTTATTTTAGTAATTTGTGTGATAAAAATAAATATGAAAGAAGTCAAAAAGGACACAGTAAGGGAATATGATGAAATTTTAAAAGAAGTAAGAGAAGTTATGACTGCAAAGAACACGGACTATGGCGATTCGTGGAGAGAAATGCGACTTCCTTCGATTACAGATCAGATACTCGTTAAGGTATACAGAATACGGAAATTAGAAGAATCTAAGGAACCGCCTAAGATTTCAGAAGGTGTAGATGCAGAATACAGAGATATTATAAATTATTGTATATTTGCATTGATAAAATTAAGAGAAGAAAAAGAAGGAGGAATGAATGAATGAATGAATGAATGACAAAGCTACTTATGTAGATAAAGACTATGCATAATCCCAAAAATGGATTTATTAAAGTTAAGAGATAAATGTAGATTTTGCTTTCCGCCTGATAAAGAAAGGATATTAAAAAAGACAAAAAAATTTTATATGATGTTATCTTTAGGTCCAATAATAGAAGGGCACATGCTAGTTATTACGAAAAAGCACATTCCATCGTTACAAAGTCTTCCTGAGTATTCCATAACCGATTTTTTAGCTATCAAAGACGTGGTTAGAAATATACTTAATGATGAATATGGCGGCTGTATATTTTTTGAGCACAATTTATCCAGTACGAGCATCACAAAAAGGGATACCCCTCATGATTATCATGCACATTTACATTGCGTACCAACTGATGTGGACATCTTAGAGGACATCAAGGAGTTTTTAACGCCTATCCGCGTAAATAATTGGCATTCTTTAGAAGATCGAGCAAGACGATTTAGTGAAAGCATATACTACGAAAATAATAGTAAAGATATGTACCTTTTTTCAGTAAATAAACATCTTCGAAAACAGTTTCTTAGGTATATACTTGCAGAGAAGTTGGGGGTTCCAGAAAAGGTGGATTGGACAATATATTTAGGGTGGGAGGATATTTTTACAGCAAAAAAGAAATTAGCACCCCTATTTGAAAAGGAGCAACTAAAATGAGTTTAGTAGTTATTAAAACATCAGATATCGAATACGCTATAAGTAAGTCGATAAATACTCTGATAGACAATTTTAAAAGCATTCGCAGTGACAATGGAGGCAATGAGATAGGAGGTTGGCATCAGTTCATATTTGACGATAAGATAGGTGCTGTGGCAACAAGTCAAGGTATAGCCTGCTTTGCATACCCTAATAAGGAGTTTGCAAAACTTCCATTAGCAATCAACTTATTGAAGAACGAACAATTTAAAGATGGTGGATTCACTATCAAAATACTGAGTGAGTTCCCATTAGTAGAAAGCACATCAGGGGTCTTATTAGGTATAAGGGACATAAAAAATGAGATAGCAAAGGAGATAATTACGAAAGGTGCTAAGTGGATCGAGAATAACAGAAATGATGACAATGGCTGGGGAGCCATTAAGGAGACTGTCAGTCGTGTTTATGCGACAACTCTTGCGATGTGGGCGTTGTCCGCAACTAAAGGTAATGAATGTCAAGCAATTATAAACGAAGGTATCGATTGGATCAAAAATGCTCGAAACGCAGATGGATGTTGGGGAGAATTACCCCGCGACGAAAAAAGCACACCTTTTCACACTGCTTTTGTGATATTTGTGCTGAGGCAATGCGGAATCTCGGCTGACTCAGATATTATATCAACATCTCTATGTTGGCTAGATGAACAGTGGGATAAGAGAGATATGTGGGAATCCCATAATGAAACTACAAATCATATTGAACATTATGACTTAGAAATAACATCCACAAGAAGGGCACGGATAATTTGGAATCATTTTGTGACACCTTGGGTAATTATCGCACTATTGAATTGTGGAATATTAAACGGGAAAGTTTTTAGAGGAATTGATTTTTTAATTAATCGTCAAACCAAAGAAGGCTGCTGGAAACACCAAAATGTTAATGAGTTTACTCTTTGGGCTATACATGACTCTCTTTTTTGTTTGACTTCTTTCTTGGATCGCATAGTTGATATCAAAAACTATGACTCGGTTGAATTACATGATGATGTCCTTGTTCTGAAAGGGAAATTTGACCTAGCAAGGAAAATTAAAAGTGCTGTTTCTCTTACTGCACTCTATATCAAAAAATACTGGGCAGGAGTGTTCATATCCTTATATTTACTCATAGGGGGAATCTGTGTTTTGAAAAATTTGTGGTGTTTTGAATCGTATTTAATTGGATTAATAATCCCCATTTCTTTGTTAGTGATACAGTGGAGGATCGGAAAAACTGTGGTGATAATTAGGTAAAACTTGACCTGAAAATCAAGTCCAACAAAGTTGGAACGGGTGAAGTTTTAGTGATTAAATATCTGTAGCCATTCTCGGTCTTCTATCTCTAAAGACCCAAAAGCAACAGAGGAAAAGAAGTAGCGGTCGGTTATCACCGTTATCCCCTGTTTTAAGAGCGGGAGAACTTCTTTCTCCAGATGATGTGCTCGATCAGCAGTGAACAATAGTTGAAGGCATTCCGGTCCTGTTCGCCATTCTTTTGTCAACTGTCCGCGAATCATGCCCCCAATAAGGTTATTAGTAGGCTCTTTAGTAAGATGCACTTTTTCCCCTCGCTCCTTTAAGTACTGAGTTAATTTTTCTGCTTGCGTTGTAGAGCCAGCGCCATCCAGCCCCCCAAACGCGATGAATTTTCCGGTATACTGGTTTTTGTACATAATGCTTATATAAGCTCCTTCGCCTTACTGACCGCATCAATGGCATCCTTGCCATAACAGTCTGCACCGATTTCCGCGGCGTATTCCGAAGTGACTGCGCCTCCACCGACCATTATCTTTACCGCGCGATCTTTCCCTAAATACGTTATGACTTCTGCCATATAGTCCCTTGTTGTCGTCAGTAATGCGGACATTGCGAGAATATCCGCTTCGGCTTCACGAACGGCATCCGCAAAATCCTCTTTGCTTACGTCTGTGCCAAGGTCAATGACTTCAAAGCCTTCAGAAGATAGCATTATATTAACTATATCTTTTCCTATGTCGTGAACGTCCCCCTTAACCGTGCCTAAAACGACTTTCCCTATCTTCTGCTGTACTTCACCCTGCAACAGTGGCTTAAGAATATCTAACGCTTTTTTCGCATTCCAACCGGCGACCATCAGTTCCGCGTCAAAATATATCTCTTTGTAGCCTTTCCCAATTTCTCTTAAACCGCCAGTCAGCTCGTCAATTATGTCGTACGCACTCGTTCCATTGTTCAGCCTCTCGTTACAAAATGAATCTATCTTCTTCTTTTTCACGTCAAGCAAGGCGTCCACTATACCCATAGAATTAATAAGATAATCAAAGATTTAAAATACCGCTTTTACATTAAATAATAAGGTTTTATGAAAATCATATTTCCGGAGTATGGAAAAGAAGCAAAACTCGTTAAAGGAAAGACTATACTTTCTTATTTACAAGAGCAGGGGATAGACATAGACGCATCATGTGACGGTGAGGGTAAATGTGGTCAGTGCCTGATTGAGGTTGAATGCGCACCCGGTGCACTCTCGGATAAAACAGAAGCGGAAAACGAATTTATACACGATAATATTCATAGACTCGCGTGCCAGGCAAAAATTTTGAAAACGGACAAGCATGTTTACGTACGATTGAAGTCTATTCTCTATCTCAGGCGATTGCACATTTTAGAGTCAGGAGAATATAAGAAAATCCCCATTGTACCTTTTGTACGCAGAGAGGACAAAAGGGTATCAATGGATATAGGTGAGTACGTGGGTGCGATATATGGAATCGCTCTTGACATAGGGACAACCACGCTTGCCATGCACTTAATTGACCTTGAAACCGGAGCAGTGCTTTTTGTTACATCACGAGAGAATCCACAAACTAAATATGGAACTAATGTAATTTCGCGGATAGATTTTGCGAGAAAAGGGCAGGATGTACTCCAAAGAGAGATCAGAAATGTCGTTAGTGAAATGGTCTCATCCATGACCGATCCTGCTAAAATCTATGAGATGGTAGTCGTTGGCAATCCCGTAATGAGAGACCTGTTCTTTGGCTATTCGGTCGAGTCGCTAGGAAAAAGCCCTTACGAACCGCAGAGTACAAACCCGATAAGTAAAACGGCTAAAGAACTTGTGTTCAAGGCGAATCCCAAGGCATGGGTTTATGGGCTTCCGCTGATAGGCGGTTTTGTCGGCGCGGACGCTCTCGCGGTGGTGCTGGCTACGGAGATGTACAAAAACGATGAGATATGCCTGGCGATAGACATTGGGACAAACACGGAAATTGTACTTGGAAACAAGGATAGGATGATTGCAACGTCTGCGGCTGCGGGCCCCGCGTTTGAAGGTGCCAGTATAACGTGCGGGATTGGTGGTGTAAACGGGGCGATAAAAGAAGTGAAAATAGAGAACGGGAAGGCTACGTACAAAACGATTGGCGATACCGCCGAGCCTGTCGGAGTTTGCGGTTCCGGTTTGATAGACGCTATTGCTGAACTTCTGGATAAAAAGATAATTGATGGTAGGGGTAAATTCCGCGGCGATGAAAATGAGTTTAGAATAGCAGAGGACATAAGCCTATCGGAAAGGGACATAGACCAGTTAAATCTTGCTAAAACTGCTGTGGCTGTAGGCATAAAGGTATTGATGGAAAGATACGGAATTGCGCTTGGTGATATAGATGGTCTCCTTCTGGCTGGCGGTTTCGTGAACTTTACAAACACGGAGAATGCAATACGTATAGGTCTTCTTCCTGATATTGCGCGAGATAAGATAAGGAAAGTGGGAAACGCAGCGGTAGAAGGCGCAAGGCAGGCGTTGATTTCAAGGACAAAGAGGGAGGAGGCAGAAGCAGCGGCAATCAGAATCGAGCATATAAAGCTGGAAGAAGAGGCGGAATTCATGGAGAAGTTCGTTGGCGAACTGTACTTTCAGAATTATCTCTAGAACTTCTCGTATAAAAGCAAAAATTATTGTGATTTTTACAATAGATTATGGTCTTCAGAATTTGCAGAAATAACGAAACATTCCGAGTGCAAGATTAGCTGTAACTACTCACCCCCGGTGTCAATCATATAGAACCAACTGAAGGAATAAATGGAGACCCACTAAGCGCATCGTGAATAGCATCAAGGACACGGCGCCCGTTCTTCCGCGCTGTGGAGATATACCCACGAATACTACAGAACACATCCGCTCCTTCAGCAGTTCGGAAGGTGCCTGACACCTTCTGTTTCACTTTCATCATACGTATATCCCGCTCAGCCAGATTGTTGTCAAAAGGCACATTAAAATCGTACATAAATGCCAACACTTCCTGTTTGTATTCCTTTAAGCGGTCAAGCAGATTTTTGGGCGAAGATTGTTTGGTTCTGCCCCGTTTTCCTGGTTCTTTCTGCGGTGGCGGAT
>JAPWVK010000165.1 GCA_029241965.1 Candidatus Methanophagales archaeon | reverse complement strand
TGTAACCTTCTTTCAACAAAAGAAGGTAATGCAGTCGTTCTTTTATCTTCCCCTCCTTCTCTCTTTTGTATCGCTTTTCTAACTCTTTTAAATCAATATCTTTTAACTCCATAAAATCATGTTATTGTCCTATTATTTATAGCCTACACTATAACTATCTTCCCCTCCGCAAATGATGCACACGGGCAATTCCAATTTTTAAAATGTATAGAAAGTATAATATTTCTTTGGTATAGCTTTCTTTTATTGTTGTACTGATTTACGAAACCCTTTTCCTATCACATAAACCTCTGCACTTCTTTTACGAGACGCTTTTGGCGAATACGCCCTCACATTCCTGAACCTTTCTTTCACAGCACTATAAAATTGGTTATAGCAATCGCCTTGAAATATCTTTGCCACGAAGTTACCGTCAACTCGTAATAGCGACACAGCAATATTCAACGCCGATTTACTCAGCTCTAATGAGCAGAAGTGGTCATAATCCCGGTTCCCGGACAAGTTCGGTGATAGATCGGAAATCACAACATCCACGGTATCACGACCTTTCAAAAAGAGCGTCTCTTTGATAGTTTTTATAGCCGTTTCTTCATCTGTTATGTCGCTCTTTATTATTATTACGCGCTCTATCTTTTCTATATGCTGTAAATCTACGCTTATTACCTGTCCTTTATCCCCAACCAGCTCTTTTGCTACCTGTGACCAGCCACCGGGTGCAGCGCCTAAGTCTATAACGACATTGCCCCCATTTATCAGCTTGAACCTATCTTCTATCTGCATCAATTTGTATGCGGAACGAGACCTGTAACCTTCCTCTTTCGCACTTTTGTAAAAACGGTCCCGTTTCAATTCTGCTCGTTTTACCATGACTCATACAAGATGTTTAGCTATGCCACTATACTATTACGTTTTATTTATATCCTTCATAGTACTCCTATATCCTAAAAAGGAACAATAGAACATGATAAGCATAGCGATACCAAAAGGCAGTTTAGAGGCGCAAACCCTGCTGCTGTTCAAACAGGCGGACCTGGAGATAAAAGTAACGAGTAGAGAATACAATCCGAAGATAGAAGACCCGCGCATAGAGAAAGTGAAGATATTGAGACCACAGGAGATACCGGAATATGTCGAGAAAGGGTATTTTGACGTTGGCATAACGGGTAAAGATTGGATAGAAGAACGAGGAGCAGACGTAGTAGAAATAGCAGACTTGAGTTACAGCAAAACCGCGGAGAAAGAAGGTAGGGTAAAGATAGTACTCGCAGTGCAAGCGGACGTCACTGATATAAAAGAGCCAAAAGACATAAAACCGCAGAGTAAAATAAGCACTGAATATCCTAACCTTACAAAAATGTTCTTTGACAAACTCGGCATTCCCGTGCAGATATTCTTCTCATACGGCGCTACGGAGGCAAAGGACATGATGGACGGCATAGTCGAGCTCACGGAGACCGGTGAGACACTCAGAAAGAATAACTGGCGGATAATAGATACGATACAGGAATCCTCCACGAAATTAATCGTAAACAAGGATTCGTGGAACGATCCCAAAAAGAGGCAGGCGATAGAAGAGATAAAGACCTTGCTTTCCGGCGTTATAGAGGCAAGGGGTAAGGTATTACTCAGCATGAATGTCGTAGAGGCTAAGTTGAAGGAAGTGGTAGCTGTACTACCGGCAATGAAAAACCCGACGATATCACAACTTTACGGTAATAGTCACGAGCGGTGTTATGCCGTGGAGACGGTAGTTAGCAAGCGCGAGGTGAATATATTGATACCTAAACTGAAGAGCATGGGTGCTGAGGATATTATTGAGATAGATATAGCGAAGATAGTGCGGTGATGTCCCGGCCTTTTTAGTTTTAATGCATAGGGACTTTGTTCCCTATTTTTTCCCCGCGGAGGTAAGAAGATAGAGCGAGATTTTTTTTTTGCCGCTCTCTGTCAAATTCTACTTTATATTTTGTCGTGTTCGTATCTCCTTCGTTGTTACTATGACCCGCTTCACACAGAACCGATTTTGTACATTCCCTCATATGGCTCTTCTGAAGGACTATCTTTGCACTTTCCAGGTGGTTTATGGGTCCTGTTTTGTAGACATTTTTAGCTGTCACTTTTGGGTATAAATCTTTCATGCGTGTTGCTTCATCATAGCTTGTTACCTACCAGATGGGATGCAAGATTCTGTTCTGAAGCTAACCACACGTTTGGATTTTCAGCAACCGGATATTATAGTTGCTCGGCAGCACTCTCTTTTAATAATATTCAACCTCCAGCCCTTGTACATTCAGGTAACCTTCATCCCTCGTAACAAGTTTAGAGCTATTTTCAATTGCAGTGGCAGCTATTAAAACGTCTATCAGATTTACGCTTCTTCCTTTCTCTTTCAAATCCAATTCAATCTCGGATGCAATTTTTGAAGAAGTTAACGTAAATGGCAAGATATTCAAACGCTCTAGGAATTTTATAGCATCGTTATACTCTTTAACATGTCCGTAAAGTTTGGGGCCTCGTAATATCTCCCACGCAACAACCGAGGTGGTTTCAAGCTTTTGCTTCTTTATTTCCCTATACTTATCCAACGCATCCTTCTTTTCTCTCAAAAAATCAATGACATAAGAGGTTTCAAGGCAGTATCTCTGCATTTTTAGTGAATTTTTTTCTCCCTTCTTTTATTATTCCTTCAACATCAAAATCCTTCCATGCCCCGGCAAATTCTATCAAATCCTTCTTGCTCCTGTCTGTAAGCCGAGTAATAACCTCACTGAAGCTCTCTCCTTCTAATTTTTCCACTTTTAACTTTTTATACGCATCTTCCGTAATTGTTATTGTTTTTGTTACCATGTATAGTTATGTGTATGTTTAACCTTATAAAAGTATCACCCTCCTTCAACAGGCTACTAAGAACCCCCCTTACAGAATTGGACTTTGAATTTTCCTTCATCTGGCTCTTCAAAAGGGCTATACTTGTATTTTATGGATAGGCTATGGGTCCTGTTTTGTAGACATTTTAGCTATCATTTGGAGGGATTAGCCCTTCACGCGCGTTGCTGCACATAGGCTTCATCATGGCCTGTTACCTACCAGGCGGGATGCAATGTTCTGTTCTATGATTAACCGCGGGTTGGATTTGCACCAACTGAATATTATGAATTTTGCTCGGCACACCATTTTTTCATTTTCAGCGCATGGTACTAATGGATACTTCATCACATACAAGAAGAAAAAAGAAGACTTGTGGTTATCGCTCTCTTTTTCCTATCGCCCGTTTGGCGAGTAGAGAAATCACTAAATCACTATAACATAACTCACGTATCAAAGTCCCAAAGGCTTTACAGGTAGTATTGAAGCGAAAACGAGAAAAGCAAGTTTCGTCAACTATATCGCTGAAGTTTCATCGCATATACACCCAATTGGAGTTTTTGTATCAACTGATTTGCGTATTAACACTTCAAAAAGAACCCCGTCAGATAAACACAAAAATAGAAATAATGGGCCCGATGCGATTCGAACGCATGACCTTCGCCTCGTAAAGGCGACGTCATAACCAGCTAGACCACGGGCCCTCTTCGTTCCCCTGCTTCCCTGCCTCTAAGGGTAACTATGTTTGTATATAATGTACTTTATTTCTTTACTAAAGCTTTCTTTTTGAAAGAAAGGTTTTTTATGTATCACAAATCTTTCCTTATTAGATTAAAAAGTGATAGGGACACGAAGAAAAATGCGTGGTGGATTTAGAAAGGGTGTCGGCATGAACCCTAAAAAGATGAGTCAGATGATGAAGCAAACGGGCATAAACGTAGAGGAACTAAGTGACGTTGAAGAAGTGGTGATAAAACTGGCAGATTCAGAACTCGTTTTTCATGAAGCCGTCGTTACTATTATGGATGCTCAGGGCGTGAGGATGTACCAGATAGCGGGTACGCCGGAAGAACGTGCTAAGTCCGAGCCTGTAGAGCCTGAAGAGCTAATTATTTCGCCAGAAGATGTAGAATTGGTAATGGAAAAAGCAGGGTGTGGTGAAGAAGAAGCAAAAGCTGCGTTAATCGAGACCAACGGTGATTTAGTGGATGCAATTTCCAAACTTTGTGTGGAATGAACTTAATTCAACCGAAACGTATTGGGATAGTATGCAGAGGTGAAGCCGCCGACTTGCCAGTCTTAAACGGACTCATTGAGTATCTGGATAAAAGGGTAGAGGTTATACTCGATGTCGAGACCGCAAATAAACTAAAGAGGCGGGGTTCGAAGATAAAAGAGATGGACGTGGATTTGTTAATCTGCGTTGGTGGTGACGGCACTATTCTGAGGACTTTACATTATTTGAGAGGTCCTACACCGGTGTTAGGTATAAATATGGGTACAATTGGTTTTTTAGCTGATGTACAGCCGGAGAATGCTATTCCCGCACTGACAAAGGTATTAGATGGCTTCGAGGTTGAGAGACGGGAGCGGCTTGCTGTGAACGTAAAAGACGGAACTATACCATATGCCCTGAATGAAGCAGTGGTAATAACATCCAATCCCGGTAAAATGCTACATTTCGCTATCTTTGTGGACGGCGAGGAATGGGAGCGCTTAAGAGCAGATGGTGTCGTTTTTGCTACGCCCACCGGGAGCACCGCTTATGCCATGAGTGCCGGCGGGCCTATTGTACATCCAGGGGTTAATGCCGCTATAATCGTGCCTATCGCACCGTTTAAACTTTCCGCGAGACCCACCGTCGTGGACATAAACAGCGAAATAAACCTGGAGCTTCTGGTGACGAAAGATGCAGAATTGGTCATTGATGGTCAGTTCTATCGTAAAATCGGAAAGGAACACAGGATTAGCATTACAAAGGGCGAACCGGCATTCTTTGTTAAGCGCAAGGACCGGCATTTTTTGAAGCTTCAGGACAAATTGCGTAGTGCTGGCAAAATATGAAAATTAATATATAGGATGCCGATATAGTTTTAGCTATCAGCCAAAGAGTAATATGTAGAAAGGAGAGGAGAAATGAAAGAAGGGAAAATATCTGCACAGAAGTTGAGTTATAAAGAGGTCATGGACGCGGAAGGTCGTGACATAGGGGAATTGCACAATCTAATAGTGGATGCTACGACAGGTATGCTAACAGAGCTTGTGATTAAACCCGCCTCGGAACTTGATACAAGCGGGTTTAAGACGGAAAACGATAATATCCTCATACCGATCGAAGCGGTTAAATCAATAAAGGATGTAATAATATTAGATAGTGGAAAAATACGAGGACGGGCGTGACGGGATTTGAACCCGCGATTTGCAGCTATCTCCCACTTGCCGCACTTTTTACGAACCGAACAACGTTTGACGTTGCTCCATCTCATTCTAAGAGTTTGTTAGGAGGCTGCCGCCGTGTCCTGACTAGGCCACACGCCCAATGGAAAACTTGTTTATTCTTAGTAAATGTTTTGTTTATTTAATATGATGTCATCTTCATTGCAGAGTACAGTGGAAAAGGCAGCGGCGATAATAGCGAAACACGATTACGCAAGGGTGTTTTCGCATTACGATGCAGATGGGATAACTTCTGTGGCGATTATCAGCACTGCTTTACTCCGCATGGGGATTCAGTTTCATTCGTCCATTGTTAGCAAATTGGATAGGTCTTTAATTCAAGATTTAGACGAAGACCTCATCATCATCTGCGACATGGGCACAGCGCAAACGGATTTGATATCCGAGTATCTCACAGATAAGGATGTCATAATCATAGACCACCATGCCGCGCCTTTGACCTCCACAATCCCGAGTAGTACTGCATCATCTTCCCCAGTCATCATAAATCCTCATTGCTTTACACGGGGGGGCAATAATGAAATAGACGGCGAGGTCTGTGCTGCCGGTCTTTCTTATCTCGTGGCACGGTGCTTGGTTTCGGAGGGCGAGCGTAACATAGACCTTGCGGGACTCGCGATTGCAGGGACATTAGGGGATAAACTGGAGATAGATAGGGGACTAAACAAGACGATTCTGGATGAGGCGATAAATGAGGGTGTCATCACGATAAAAAAGGGTTTGAAGCTCGGCGATGGTAAGATTCGTGAGTTGTTACTTTTTTCTACTGACCCGTATATCCCGTTTGTGGGTAAGCAGGAGTGGGTGGATGCGTTCTTAAATAAAGAGGGTATTGACGGGGATAAGCTTTTGGGCGACTTAGAGGATGAGGAGGAGAGTCGGCTAACTACTGCTTTACTATCCCAGATTAGGGAATCCGATGTCGAAGTCCCCGAGGATGCTCTGGTTGGAACCACGTATAAGATGAATTTAGAGGTTGTAAGGAGCGGGCTGGATTTCATGAGGATGATAGACGCCTGTGGTCGGTTTGGAAAAGCGGGTATTGGAATAGGGTTGTGCATGCGTGAGGCGAGTATGATAGAAGATGCTAAGTCTTTATACATGCAGTTTCAAAACAAACTCGTCGCTGAGCTGAATAGGATAGAAGGAGCAGGGGACGATGGAATACAGGAGCTTTCTCATATTTTCTATTTCTATGTGCAGGCAACGGGCATAACCGGCGTATTAGCAGGCATATTAGCGGAATACGTACATACGAAGAAGCCACTAATCGTGCTTAACAAGAAAGACGGAGAGGACGAGCGGACAGCGACGAAGATCTCAGCAAGGTGCAATAAGAAACTGCTGGCGCCATCGGAAGGAGAGGGGGCAGGGGTAGACCTTGCAAAGGCACTGGATAAAGCGGCAACGGCTGTAGGTGGATTTGGTGGGGGGCATCCCGTTGCAGCAGGGGCGTCTATTCCAAACGGCTCTGAGGAGAAGTTCATAGCAAATATTGACAGTATAATAGGCGAGCAAAGGCGAAGCCTCTCGTGAGCTGCTTGCTTTTGATTTTCCTTTTAAGGTAGAGTAGGAGAAGGTCTTTCGACCTCCGTCCCTTCATCGAACCGCACGTACTGATTTCCCGTATACGGCTCTCCTTTGGCGTTGCCCCAAAACTTTTAAGAAAGCTGTTATCAGTCCTCTCAAGCCCCAACCTTGCAGAGTAGGAGGAGGTCTTTCGACCTCCGTCCCCTCATCGAACCGTACGTACTGATTTCCTGTATACGGCTCTCCTTTGGCGTTGCCCCATTGCAAGGAGTGAGATTACCAATCAGGGTTCAAGAGCGTTGTTCGCTCTTTTCTCACCAACCTCCAACAGATTGCTTCAATGCCCAGACCATTTCGGCAATCGGCGTAGCGTCTTTCTCCTGAGCTCACTTTCGCCGATTTCCTACTTGATTTGCGCATCTGTCTCACCTATTGTTCGGTTTCGCCAAAGCAGGTTCCCTTCGCATCCTCGGCGTTTTATCCTACCGGCTGTTACCAGCCATTCACAGGCACCGGCATCATCGCTACTATGAATCCGTCCGACTTCTTGTAGCGAAGCATTTTGATCAAACTTTCTTAAAGTTTGTCGCATCATTCCGGCTTTCCCATCCAGGTTATACCGTCCTTACCTCAGTTGAGGACGATACGAGACCTCCCTCGGTCAACTAACCAACCTTTCGTCTTCATCCCGACCCTAATCAGACATGCTAACCCTCTATGGTTTTCCCGTTTTGGGCCAAATAGACCGGTTCCCTAGAGGCATCGAACTTCCCCAAGTGGAGGGAGGGTCGTCGTTTAGCATATCCCACCTCTGGTTCGCTTGCGCTTCGGGCTGAAAACTGCCTCAGGCTCTTCAAAAACTTTTAAGAAAAGTTTTATCAAAAAAGCTCCGCTATCCCCCTCGCGAGGGACACCCTGCCACTGTTGGCTTCTGCATAATCCAAGCCGTAGGCGGATGTTTTTGATCAACCTTTTCTAAAAAGGTTGCGGGTAAACAGCACGGGAGGGATTTTAACCCTCTGGCTGATTAAATTACGAGGCACGCCGCCACACCCGATTGAAATCGGGTGCATCCCAGTTTAAACCTCCTATCATCATAACAACTCAACAAATTCATCAACAGTTAAACCAGCAAGTTTTATGAGCTTTCTGAGTGTGCCCCTATCAAGTTCGTTATGTCTTGGAACGGAAAGTGTAACCTCGGAGCCGGGCTTTACCATTATGGTATGGCCGGTTTGCCTTGCCACGAACCATCCCGCTTTATTAAACGTCTTAACCGCTTTCATGCCAGATATTCTTGGTAGTTTTGCCATCAGACAGCTACTTCCATTAGCTTCTCTGCACCTTTTATTTCAATCCTTTCATTCAGTACGTCTAAACAGCTCTGAATTGCATCCTTTATATTCTCCAGCGCCTCTTCAAGACTTTTCCCCTGTGATACACAGCCTGGTATGGATGGGCATTCAACGACATACCAACCATCTTCTCCTTCACTAATTACTACTTTGTATTTCATTTTCCGGCCACCATTAAAAGTATATTTCCGATATTTAAAAAGTTTTCCATAAAAAAATCCTCTTGCGAGAAAAATTTAAAAAATAAAGAAAAGGCAGTGCTTTTACTTGGCAGCTCCACCATTTCAACAGTTTTAATTTTTTCTTCTGCTATGTCCACTCCTGCGGGACATTAGGACTGTCTTTTCCTCATCGTAAATTCGGTAGAATATCGTATAACTTCGAATTACGTGTATCCAGAAGAGGTCGTAATTTGGAAGTTGCAACTTCTTCTTGTCTGCTCTTCCGGGATGCGGATTGTCTTTCAGCATTTCACGCTTTTTCTTAACCAACCTCCTGCTCTTTTCAGTAAGCGAATCCACGTATTTTTGAGCATCTCTGGTTATAAGAACGCTGTACATCCTAAATCTCCACGAATTCTGCCGTTTCTTCAATCCTTTTCATATCTTTCAGAAGCCTGAACTTTTTCTCCCTTTCAATCATCCCCGCGATTAGTTCACCAAAAGTTTGTTCAGGCTTTTTCAATCTACTTAACTCTTCCAAAATTTCTGGCGATACAGGTATCCTCTTTATAGCAGCCATCTCATATAATGTAGATTTTACGCCCCAGCCACTCCACCTCTGAATAAATTCTGGGGCACCTTTCTGAGCAGACTCGAACTTTGTTCGAGATATAAGCCACACCCGAATAAATTCGGGTGCATCCACGCTTGCCATAGCTCAGGATGTTTATTTAGTTCTCTCCTTTAGTTGCTTTTGAAAAATCAATCTCTCGATCTAAGATATGCCGTCAATCTTGTCACTCCTAAACCTATTAAATACCATTGGAGGAGTCCAAAAAGAATGAGTAAGATATGATAATGGATGTGTTTTGGCGTATATACCCCTTGTAATA
>JAPWVK010000164.1 GCA_029241965.1 Candidatus Methanophagales archaeon | reverse complement strand
CGGTAGCTATCGACAAAAAATGAGAAAAATGAGAAAATGAACTGTTAAGTGGAGTTAAAACCCGAAAAAGATACCAAAAATCGAAAATATGAGCAATAAGTCTTAGTGGATTCTTTAAAAAGGAGTTAATCAAAATTCTCCTAGGTCTAAGCCTTACTATTTCTGAATTTACCAACAAAAGAAAATCGTCTCTAATACCAGTTAGACCCACACAACCAATGATAGAGTTGCCCATCTCAAAGACTTTATCCTCATAATCAACTTCTTCGCCTCGCCTTAGTTTTCTATCAGATCCTAAAACGATGCCATCTTGGCATTCCGCGCCGATTATTAAAGTCATTCCCTTTCTCCTCTTATTCGTTTTATTAGTGGGCTTAGCTTTGTCTCTCCTCTAACGCGTTTGAAGAATTCGTCTCTTTTCTCTTTCGATTTTCTGTCACGCTGTCTTTCTTCTAATACTCCAAATAATCCTTCTTCCTCCTTTTTATCGCCCGTTTTCATCACCTTCTTTTAGTTTTATAGTTTTCTTCCCTATTATATTTTCTGTTATTCTCATAATATATAAAGCCCCAACCTTACCACCCCAGAATGAATTCTGGGGCATCCGCGCTGTTGTTCCGCGCTCATCGCCTAGCCTCCTCTAACCAGCCACAAATGAAACTTCCGACTGCGCCTAGCAAACATACTTTGCCTAAGAGAAGATGTACACCGCTCCAAACCGCAAAAGTAACGTCATCTAAGGGCATAGCTCCAAACCTTCCTACGCTGACATAGCATAGCACATGCCCAACCGCAAACACAAATCCCCATACATACCACTGCCCTTTATTCATCTTCTTTTCCCCCGATAGCTGTGCTATCCTTTATTTCCCGCAATAAGCGTTCTGAAGCATTTAATACCATTGCCGCTTCGTTTCTGTCAATATCCTTTAGCTGGTCATTCTGTGGATGCGCTCCGTAGTTCCCAAATTGACGTATCCCAGAAGCCATATGATAAGTGGTCTCCATAATTAACCCTTTATCTTTCAAATCCTCTAACTGCTGTGACAGATATTCACCATCTGCATTTAATTCGTCTGCCAATCCCTCCAAACCCCGCCTACACATTACCACCACCGCTTTGTATGCTTCCACTATCGAACAGGCAATAGCCTCTTCAAAATCGTCAATAACAGTTTGAGGTAATGTTTCCGGGATTTCTATTTCTATTCCTCGCTTTTCTGCATAGATGCAAAAACCGCCTTCGTATTTCACTCTATAATTTTCACTACAATAGGGGCAATGCTCTGTGCCTTCGTAATCTGCATGTGGTATCCACGGAATCGTATTTTTGCAATACGGACAGCATACTACTGGCATATATACGTCTCCAATCGCTTGTTCATTTTTTGTTTCTTTCCTTTCTTCTCCATCATCATCAAGTCACATACCCCGTACTTAAGTACAGGGCCTGTACTTACCCATCCCCCCCCTCAAGTATGGAACTCAGCGGCTTACTGCAACTATACATTTATCATAGAACATAAACTGATTTTCGATAATCCATTTTTTAGCCGTACGTCATAATAAGCTTAGCATAAACCCTCATATATCGGATAATTGAGCATTAACAAATTATGCCACAAACCTGCTATTGTCTAAGTGGCGGCCGCGTCCACAAATTTAATATAAACTCATTGGATACCCGTCTGTTACCTTCCGGCACTTCAGTATTGCTAACAAATCCATTTGCCTTCTCCGTCCATTCACCACATCGAACGAGTTCAGAAAAGACTTTCCCCCTTATCTTATGACTTTCCGTTGCAGCACAATAACCCTCAATAAACGCTTCGATTATCCTTCTTTGATCGTGGATAGGCAACTTCTTCACCGTATCCTCATAAAACCCGATATTCAAATGAGCCAGAGCTTCAAATACCGGAACACCAACCGACAGCGAAATATTTTCACGCAGGAACTTTATCTTCGTCATCAAAGCCTCACGAGTAAGTCCAAGGTACTTCTGGTATCTCATCAAAACCTCACGAGCACCGGCAAAGAAAATGTCTATATCCCGGAATCGCAAACCCTCTTCACAAAACAGCTCTGTATCGCCCGACTTATCCGGCATGCACTCTTTTATCACCGGAATCTCATCCCGGTATATCGCATGTTCAAAGTCTATCAGGTTACCATGAGCATCTACGTTTCCGGGATGTGTGAAGCAATGGAATATCCCAAGCTCATGTGCTGTGCTCAATGTCCTGCCCAATCGCATCATTGCATTGGTCAGTAGCTTAATCTGTGTAATCCCTTCCAACATTGCAAGTTGACGTACTATTTGGAAAAGGTCAAGCCTGATAAAAGGGATATAATCTTCACCCCAACGTCTGAGAACACCATAGCGTATTATTTCACTTTCTGGCTCTTCTTCCTGCCCTGCACTAAAAGGCATCACTTCTATATTCGACCCTTCTCTTTTGAGTAACGCCATACCAACATCATGATACTCTGCTCGAACATTGCCCGCTCGGTTGGCAATATCGTTTAACGCTCTCGCCTCACGCTCACCGTGCTGCCTCAAAAGCAATCCTCGCGGTTGACCGCTTGCGGATACTATCTCATCGCTGTATGGAACGGTAAGACCTTTGTATTCTACGAGCTCGTTATCCATAACGATAAAATAAGCCCTCTGGCTGTGCGATTCAAAAGCATTCTTCGGTAACAGCCTGCCCCGGACATCCTCAGGAATAAAATCTATATGCGAGTACGCTATTTTTGTCACCGGGTCGAAATAGACCTGCCATTGCGCTAAAGGTCGTACCTGCCGCCATTCGGACATACGATGCCCGTACAATTCAAGCTCTTCTTTTTCCTGCGGAAGCATCTTTTATTCAGCAGATCCGGCTGCCCGCAGGCACGTCTTTATCAGGATGCAATAAAATCGGTTTGCCGTTTACCTCTACCGCTAAAATCATGCCCCTGCTTTCCACACCCATGAGCTTTGCAGGCTTCATGTTCACCAGAACAGGAACGAGTGCGCCAATCAAACTCTCAGGATCGTAATCTTCCGCAATACCGGCAACCATCTGTCGCTTCTCAGTCCCAACATCTACATCGAGTTTGATTAACTTCTTGCTGCCTTCTATCCGTTCGGCAGTCTCTATCTTTCCAATTCGCAGGTCGAGTTTAGCAAACTCGTTTATGTCTATCATCCCAATATTTTCCATGTTATCACCGTATCTTAAGAAGCGCTGACAGCATTAAAGTTTTTCGGTGCTCAACCCTTCTTCGCACGGACACACATAAAAACCGGACCTCTCACATCTATCTTCTTCTTATTCGATGTGATATGCCGCATCGCCAGGTCGTCTATCTTTATATTTATATCTGCACCGCTTCGCACTATCTTCACCCTTATACTCTTTTCATCCTCTGCAGACTGCTCTTTCGCCCACGTTTCTATCTCATGAGCGGATAGCGCAGCAAAAGCATCTAAGAACCTTATACCTGTTGGCACACCCGCTTCAAACACCTTATTCCATTTCTTCGTCCTCGGTATGCCCAATATCGAACCTTCATACACTACTATCTCATTTAGAGATGCGGGACCGCATAAAAGCGTGTTCTCCTCCTGCTCGGTCACCCAGACTTCAATATCCTGACAAAACAGAGGTCCTCGATATGCGAGGAACTCACAGGGCGATTCCGCGTTACCGTTCTCTTCTGACACACGTACAATACTTTTTGCGAGTTCTGCGCCTTCCACCGTGCCAGGCGTCTGTTCTATCTGTATCATACCCGCTATCTCAACATCGGTCAATGCCCATGGAGCATAGAACTGCGGAAATGCCAGCGCTCTCACATCATTTGCATCGTGCAATATCATTGCTAACCGCTCCACACCCAACCCGAGGTTCATCACAGGATACGGAATATCGTATTGCGCCAGCGCCGTGGGCGAATAAATGCCAAAAGTAGCTACTTCTACCCAACCAATTTGTGGATGATCGCTAAATACTTCTATTTGCGTATCCGGCATGTAATATTTCGACCGTTTCTCGTCCTTCCGGAATCTTATCTTCTTGAACCCAAATTGCGAAATCAGCCCGGTTGCAATGTCCTTACCGTCGTCTATGCTTACTTCTTCGTCACATAAGATGCAGGATGCAGAATGGTAACTACGCAGCCGTATTTCGCCCTCTTGCTGCTCCCGCCGGAAACATCTATCCACAGAGAACAGCTTTATAGGAAAAATCTTCTTATCCCAGATTTCCGCAAGGGTCAGGAACCAGCCCGAGGTCATGTGACTTCGCAATGTGCTTCCGGAAGGAACAGGCGCAAGGCTTTTCAACTCAGGAAGAACAGTATCAAATACTTTCGTTACTTCCATGTCATCCACGCCCATACTGTCTGCTATTTCGTATACCAGGTCATCACCGTCTATTTCGCCTTTTTTGTATCGGTGCAACGTATTCTGGAGCGCTTCTACCTGGTCTTTCGATAAATCATTAGTGAAGTAGGCGTTCATTTGCTTCACACGCTCGTTGGAGATGCCAATGTCCGGGCGTGGCAATCCCGCGAGATAATAACAGCGATCTAAGACGGCAAGCGCTTCTTTTCCAAATTGTTTCTTTACCTCCGCCTCTTCTATTATCACAGGATTCATAGCTTCCTCGAAGCCAAGCCGCAGATACGCCTCTCGCAGCTTTTGGATTGTTTCAAACACCGGATGGGGCTTTCCCAAACGCAAACGCAGCAAAGACCTTGGATATTTATCGTTTTGTCTTCTCTCACCCGCGTATTTCGTGCCTGCCATCCATGCGGCTTCAAAATCAGTGCTCGTTTCTTCTCTTATCTGTTTAGGCTCAAATTTCATAATTCTTACACACTCCTCATACAATATAGCTAATTACCGATAACCCTTTTTATACTTTTCTTCCCGCAATTTCGTATGTGTAGAAAAGACTTACTTTCACAAGAATGGTGTTCCAACATAGAATAAACTTAAATATACAAAACGTCCTTCTATAATGTTATTATGCCAAAGTGTATGTTCTGTGATAAGACCACGGATACGAACTTTGAATATTTCACTATTGAGGTTTGTAAGCGATGCCACGCCCAATTGGGTCTGGACAAGCTGACAAACGTAGATGCACCCTCTGATGGATTTATGCGATCACTGGTTGACGAGGACGAGGAGGTATATGTGGACGCATTAAACGTGTACGCATCGCAGTTTCCTCGAATACATGCAGTCTCTCTTTTTGGGATCTTCTTTGCCAATTTAGATGATGAAGAGATGGATGATATGTTTATTTATTCCCTGATCATTGCGGCAAGAGCGATCTGGCTTTTTGGAAGCAACAGGAAAAAGAAGAAGCTGGAATCCCGGAAAATACACGCATTGCACGTTCTTGGTAATCTCGTGGATGTATCTATGATGTGTAACATAACAGACGAAAATTGGGATTCGGAGCAGGATGAAGATTTGAATCAATCACGAATAGGGCGTATAATTGACCACTCGGTGATAGCGATTTTGCGTGATTTGAATGGGTATGACGATGGCACTTTACATGAGTACATTACGGAAACCATAGACCTTATACGAAGTTCTGAAATGATTGGGTGAACTCAGGTTTGCTGTTACATCCCCCTCTACGATTATTCTATCGGTATAAACACTTTCTTCCTTATTTTTGGCATTACCAACCGAAGAATACCGTGTTTGAACGATGCGGATGCGTCCTTCGGATTTATGGGCTCAGGCAATCTTATCTGCTTCCGGAAAGACTGAAAAGTCATTCTCTTCTGGATACTGCCCCACCGTTCCCAGCAAACGGCCTCGCTCATCTTAGCTATTATTTCCACCGTATCCTCAGTCACATTTATCTCCACGTTTTCTTTCTTCACTCGTGGCAGGTCAAAGGTGACCAGAAAAGCATCGCCGGTATCTTCCAGCTCGAATAATGGCTCTAAATTACCATTCTGGCCCCATGCCGCTTCTCTAATCCTTTTTTCTTCTTTCATCTCACGTCACCTTAATCTTTACCTAACGATACATGATGGGCATATCCTGCTCCACGCCTTTTTGCATTTCTGGCGCAGAGAGCGCAGTCTCGCGCATGAGGTCCCTCGCTTTTAGTTTTATCTCCTCCTCACGCTCCATCAACTTGCTCACATCTATGTCCAGGGGTATAAACTTATCGAGTGCCTCAATTGCCGATGCCGCTGCACCCGGATCCGGATATACCGGAAAACACTGAGCAAGCAGAGAAATCGCATTCAAATCCCTCTTCTTGCACTCATTTAGCATTATGGCGTAGGCGCCCGCGATAAAACCTTCCTCCAGCAGCTCTACATGCATAACCTTCAGCTTCTTCATTGCCGCATCGCTATTTCCCACGGCAAACACTTCCGGCTTCTCTATATCTATTCTGTTCTGCACCGGTAGTCCTGTTACAGATATAACGAGTTTTGCGTTGATACTATTGAACCAATCAGCTAAAGCTCGTGTCAGTGGATAAACCGCGTTCGGCGGTATCGCAATTTCTGATAACACCACTACCACGTTTCCATTGCCGTATATACTGAAAGGGCTTCCCAATTTGCCTTCGTGTATTACCATGACTGGCGGGAACAAGTCAGATTCGACATAGCCTATTTTAGTATAACCCATCTTCTCTATGACGTAAGAAGCCGCAATGGTTCCTACCAAACCCACGTCTGGCAGGCCCTCTATCACTATCGGGTTTTTATGCACTATGCCCCCCTCTTCCACTACTGTTACTGCTCCTTCTTCCATTGGTTAGTAAAAAGTAGTCAAAGGATATATATATTCATGGAATACGGAAAAACCAGGAAAATTTACCGGCGATTGAACTTTCGATCTTGAAACACGCTGACCGAAAGCATTACTTTTAAAAAAACCTCTTTGACTGTATCGTCAATCTCTGCTATCTTATCCTCCTCTATTTCCCTTTTTATCCCTCTATCAGCAAGAAGTTTCTCGAACGCACCCGTGGTAAGCCCAGCGAGTTCTGCGGATTTCTCTAAAGATGCTTCATTGGTCTTGTAAAGTTCCAACGCAAGTTCAACCCGTATTCTCGTGCACATTTTCACGTCCCATACATCATATAATAACCCATAAAATCAGATAATATCGGAACTAAGTCCAGGCCCTTTATCCTGCCCAATCCACCGGCTGCAACGGAAATCTCGTTGTATTTATTCACTTCATCTCTCCTTACTCCTTTCCCCTTTATAACAATAGGTGTGGGGTCGCTGCTATGCCGTTTTATTGATACCGGCGTGCTATGGTCCGCAGTAATGGCGATATACGCATCAGCATCTTTTATTCGTGGCATAAACTCCTTATCTATTCGCAATATCATCTTGAGCTTGCCCTCGTAGTTACCGTCATGTCCCATGCTATCGGTAGCCTTTATATGAACGAATACGAAATCGTAGTGTTTCAATGCACGCAATGCCGCCTCTGCTTTATTAATCAAGTTTGTATCTGCTTTGCCTGTTGCACCCTCGACAGGAATGACTTCCATGCCAATATATTTTGCAACTCCCTTATAGAGGGAGGCACCTGCCACGCAGGCACTGCAAAAACCAAATCTCTCTTTCATCGAAGGCACCTTCTCATAACTGCCCGCACCTCTTAGCAGAATTATATTCGCAGGTAGCTCTCCTTTCCGGCGGCGCTCTTCATTCACCGGATGTTTATTCAGTATCTCATAACTCCTCCTGACAAATTCATTCACGATGCCTGCGGTCTTCTTCTCTGCTGTGCCATCTTTAAGTGGTTTACATTCTGCTACAATGTCACCGCCCACATGTTTGTCCACGTCAGATACATATCGAGAGAGATTTTTACCTTTCATCACGACTGCGCATCGGTGCTCCGTGGTATTCTTCAGTTTTATCTCGACATCTTCTATTTCAAGCCTGTTTAATGCTTCTGCCAGTTCTTCGCTACCTTTCCTACCTGCTCGCCTGTCTATGACACGCATATCGTCATCAACAGTCGCGAAATTCGCCCGGAATGCAACGTCGCCCTTGTTTAGTTCCATATCGGCACCGAGCGCTTCAAACACGCCTCTACCCGGATAATACTTGTACGGATCGTAACCAAAGATGGCAAGATGAGCGGTATCACTTCCCGGCACTATTCCCGGAGCTATTACATCCATCAAGCCATTTATGCCCGATTTGCTTATCGCATCCAGATTGGGCGTATCCGCAGCTTGCAACGGTGTTCTTCCTTTAAACGTAGGGCGGTCACCAAGACCGTCACATACTATCAATATCGCTTTACTAAAGCTTGATTTTTCGCTCATCTTTTCGCTTCTCGCAGAGTTTTGTTACTTAACAGATAGTAATAGTTATTTATCTGTCCTCTTACTTCGTTAAAATACTTCTTCTGAAGTGCTTTATTAAACACCAAAAGCCATTCTGAGCGTATTTCTGACCGCGGGGGCAAGACCAATAGTGAGGAGCGCCAACAAAACGATATTCTTGAGTTCCTTCTCCTCTTCGTGAAATTGGGTATCCAATAGATACAACACAGGTATGAGTATCCCGAGTTTGAGCGGGTACATTCCAACTGCGGAACCCGTGTACTTCACTATGAGGTTTTCTATTACATGTTTTCCTGTGTAGCCAAGGAGGTCAATACCAATGTAAGTGGAGGTAGCATCAAGTAGATGCACAGCTAAAACCGAGATGTTCAAGTTATCTGTTAGAAAAAACACGCCGAATTTCGCGGCCAATATGTATATCACGCCAATTATTATGCCTGAAATGCCAGTGACGGCAAGAATAACCCAGGGTGAAATTAGCACTTCCGTACACAATAGGATTGCCATGTTTGTAAAGAACCATATCAATCCGGCACAGCCAAAAATTAGATTATACTTTGTTTTACTCGTCTTGACTGATATTGCAAGTATAAAAACGACACAGAAGAATACAAGGAAATAAATCGGTGGGGTAATCAGCATGTAGCTTATCGGTGGTTGGAACAATTCAGCATCCTCCATCACGCGCAGGCTTGCGCCTACAAAGATGTATGGCACTACGGCGGCGATAAACTTCTTATCTATCTCTATCCCAAGCTTTTTCAGTAATTTTAGTATTGCAAAAAGACATAACACCAATATTAAAGCCCATGTTATGGTGTTTACCAGGTTGTAGCCGGTATCGTAGATTATGGGATGGATGTAGTATGTGTCGAGAAATTGTCTTATCGGTTCGAGCATAGTGATTATAACTATCTTTGTAGTTGTATAGCTAATCTAAAAAACCACGAGATTCCACGAGATTAGCACAAGAATTTTGGGTTAGCAGGGGATAAAAAAGTCAATAGAGTGCTTAAGCCTGATCCATATTAATATTTCTCGTGTAAATCTGTAATCTGTGGTTAGCTAAACAAACACCTATCTTTAATTAGCACTGTTATTCTTTTGTAAAAGGAAAACGGCGACACTAAATTTAAATTAGTTGAAAAGAAAAAATCTACT
>JAPWVK010000163.1 GCA_029241965.1 Candidatus Methanophagales archaeon | reverse complement strand
TCTGCTTGCGTATTTGGATACATTGATACTCACATACCCCGATAAGAAGAAGTACCTATTTAAAAATATCGGATAATCACTCGGCGTTTCCCACAAATTTAAATATGTAGGTTGTTTTATTCAGAATGTGCGGAATGTGGGCTAGATACTTAATTATTTCCTTTTGCGTTCCAAATGCATATGTAGTAAAAAATGAGTCTTCGATTGCCCTATTTATTAGATAGCCCTTTAAATAGTAATACACTATCAATACACTAAAAAACATTTCTTTCAAAAAGAGTGCATTACCAAACAAATATCACACTTTATCTACAATGAAAAAATTCATGCTACTCAAATACGCATTATTCTTTTAACTCATAATTACAAATGCACCTCACCAAAGAAGAAGAGCGGATATACGAAGGCGAAGAAGGCTGGACGAAGAAGAAAGCGATGGAGATACTGGTAGCAATTGGCGACATAAACAACGCTTCTGAATTGATTCCGGTAGAAAGCGCACACATGTCCGGCGTATCTTACAAGACCATAGGCGACGCATTTGAATTTATAAACCGCCTTGAGGGTACCGTAGAAGTGAAAAGCACCTTGAATCCGATGGGCATGGATAGAGAATTATGGAAAGAGATGAACATCTCCACAGAGTTCGCGAATAAGCAAACCGATGTGTTCAATGCGTATAAGCACCTGGGCATCGCGCCCGAATGTACCTGCATTCCCTATCTACTGGATGGCGGAGCGCCAAAAAAAGGTGTGCACATAGCATGGGCTGAATCGTCCGCTGTTTTATTCGCTAATTCTGTTATAGGTGCAAGAACAAACATGGAAGGCGCGCCGTCTGCTCTCGCTGCTGCATTAGTTGGAAAGACCCCGTTTTATGGGCTTCACAAATCAGAAAACAGAGTACCTGAGCTGAAAATCTGTATGAACTGCGCCCTTGCCGATGCTGATTACAGCGCACTCGGATTCCTTATAGGTGACCTTGTAGGTGACAAAATACCGATTATAGAGCTTTCTTCATCCACTCGGCCGAGCATAGACGAACTGAAGCATTTATCCGCTGCGATAGGAGCGACCGGGTCCATAGGCATGTATCACATACGGGGAATAACTCCAGAAGCAGATGTGGCACAAATAGAGTCGAAGTTAAGACCAGAAGAGAGGATAGAGGTAGACGAAGGTGATTTGGAAGTAGTATATACAGAGGACTGTGAACCTGACGTAATCGCGATAGGCTGCCCACATTGCTCGTCTGATGAAATAATGCGCATATACGAGCTGTTGAAAGTAGAGTCAAAGGGAAGGCGGATAAGGAATGGTCTTGACTTCTTTATATTCACCGCACGAAGGATAAAGAACCAACCACAGATGCAACATATAATAGAGAAGATAGAGAACTATGGCGTTAAGGTGATCTGCGATACCTGCTTCGTGGTGTCACCCGCATTTGAGAATTACGTGTGTGTGATGACAAATTCGGGTAAGATGCTGCGATACGTGCCGCTTATCTGTGGCGGTGCTAAAGCGAAGTTGTGCAGAACTGATGAATGCGTCAAAGCGGCATTTTAATATCTAAGTGTTTATATTGGAGTAGGATTATTTTATATAATCCTATTATACTAATATCGCATAGTAAGAAACAAAATGAGTAAGAGACACAGACCAAGGCGAGGCTCACTTGCTTATTCCCCGCGGAAACGGGTAAGGAGTGAGACTTGCCGACTAAAAAGAGAAGATAGAGTTGCAGACAAGGAAGTCCAGAGCTTCGCCGGATATAAAGCAGGAATGAGTCACATCATGCGGGCTGATAATGATCCAAATAGTCCAACGAAAGGAATGGAAATATCTGCTCCTGTTACGATCATAGAGACACCACCGCTGAGGGCAGTAGGTTTCCGTCTTTATAAAGCAGCAGACTATGGTAAGAATGTGGTAACGGAAGTATGGGCAGAGAATGGTAACAGCCTTGACAAAATAGCGGGTATAATCGAAAGCTCGCATGCGACAAGCTTTAGCATTAATATGATCGCTTCTGCATTACCCGAGCTCGTGAGTGGTATACCGAAGAAGAAGCACGGGATAATGGAGGTAAAGATGAGTGGAGAGATAGAAAAAGACCTCGAATACGCACGAGAAGTGTTTGGGAAGGATATAAGAGTTGCGGATGTATTTAAAGAAGGCGATTTTGTGGATGTTACCGCAGTGACAAAAGGAAAAGGCACTCAAGGGCCGGTGAAGCGGTGGGGCGTCATGATACAGAATGCAAAAGCGCGAAGGAGCGGAAGAGGTCGTCATGTGGGCTGCATTGGCGCTTGGACGCCTCGACGTGTGAGATGGCGGATACCACAGCTTGGACAAACAGGCTATCAACAGCGAACGGAATATAACAAGCGAATATTGAAGATTGGCGAGGATGGCGAAGAGATAACGCCAAAAGGTGGCTTTTTGAATTATGGCATTGTGAGAAACGATTATATAATGGTAAAAGGGAGTGTTCCGGGACCAAAAAAGAGGTTTGTACGAATCTCGCACGCGCTAAGACATTATCCTAAATTAGGCTCACCGGAGATTACTTATATAAGCAGGGTATCACAACAGGGGAAATAAGAGAGGAGAAAGAGAAGATAACAAGAGCGAGATGATGGACGAAGTGGAGAGGAAAGCAAAAGTGCTAGATTTATCTAAGAATATTGTAAGAGAAGTAACATTGCCGCAGGTATTTACGGAAGAGTATCGGCCGGACTTGATAAAGCGAGCGGTGCTTACGATACAGTCAAAGCGGTTACAGCCAAAAGGACCGAGCCTGCTATCTGGCAGACAGACATCGGCAGAGAGCTGGGGTACTGGTAGAGGTGTTTCAAGGATTCCACGTATAAAGGACGGTAGACGAGCAGCTCGGGCACCGCAAGCAGTGGGTGGAAGAAGAGCGCATCCACCAAAGCATAATAAAGTATTAAAGTTGAAACTAAATGTAAAAGAACGCAGAAAAGCGATAAGGTCCGCTATTGCTGCTACAATAAACCCGAACATCGTGAAGAGTCGGGGACATCAGTTCAGCGAGGATGTGGAGCTTCCGATAGTAGTGGAAGATAAGCTCGCAAGCATGGGAAAAACAACAGAAGTAGAGGATTTTTTAAAGTCCATAGGCGTTGGGGAAGACCTGCTACGTGCACAGAAACGTAAAGTAAGGGCAGGAAAAGGTAAAATGCGTGGTAGGAGATATAAGGCAAGAAAGAGCGTTTTAATCGTCGTTTCGGGTGATGAAGCGGCGGACAATGAAGATACAAAATTAATCGTGGGTGCGAAGAACTTACCGGGTGTGGATGTCGCTTATGTAGAGGCGCTGAATGCCGAACTACTTGCACCGGGAACGCATCCGGGTAGGTTGACTATCTGGACGGAATCTTCAATATCAAAGCTTGCAACGTTGGAGAGATAGGAAATGAAGACAAGACAAATAATAAAGCATCTCGTGGCTACAGAGAAGGCAACTCTGATGATAGATTCGGAGAGCAAACTCCAGTTTATCGTAGATATAGGTGCAAATAAAAGTGATATAAAGAGCGAAGTGGAAAGAGTATTTGAAACTCCTGTAAAGAACATAAGGACGATGATCACTTTTAAAGGGGAAAAGAAAGCAACAATAGCGTTGGAAGAGGAAGGTAAGGCAAGAGAAATAGGCACATCACTTGGAATACTATAGAAAATGGGAAAGAGAATAATAGCACAACGGAGAGGAAAAGGGTCGTCCGTCTTCAGGGCACCCTCGCATCGCTATAAGGGTAATCTTGAACACGTCAGAGTAAAGAAGGACGAAACGGTAGCGGGAAGAGTGCTGGAGCTATTGCATGACCCCGCAAGGAGTGCCCCTATTGCTCGTATAAGGGTAGAAATGGATAATGGGGACGGTAAAGGGAAACAGGCGGACGAGCGGTTTATAATCGTACCGGAAGGTGTTGGCGAAGGGGATGAGATAGTTTATGGCGAATCGGCAACGATAAAGACGGGAAATACGCTGCCACTTCGTAGTATCCCGGAAGGGATAGTGATTTGTAACTTAGAAGCACGTCCAAAGGATGGCGGTAAGTTTGCAAGAGCATCGGGCAATTATATTACGTTGTTAGCACACGAGGAGGAAACTGGAAAGACACTGGTGGTAATGCCGAGCGGTAAGAAGAAATGGCTATCTTCGGATTGTTTCGCCACAATAGGAGTCGTTGCAGGTGGTGGACGAACGGAGAAGCCGTTTGTAAAAGCAGGAAAGAGATATCATAAGATGAAGTCGCATGCTACGAAATACCCCACAGTAAGAGGTGTGGCAATGAACCCAGTTGACCATCCATTTGGTGGTGGCGGTCATCAACATGTTGGGAAGTCCAAAACGCCTGCGCGGGGTGCACCACCTGGAAGAAAGGTGGGAAACATAGCTGCAAAGAGGACTGGTTATAGGAGATGATGTGACATGGCAAAGAAGAGGAAATCTAAAACTACACTAAAAAAGAAGGAAGAGGAGTTCAAATATAGAGGTTATACGCTGGCGAAGCTAAAGAAGATGAAGATAGAAGACCTTGCAGAATTGTTGCCTGCACGACAGCGAAGGAAATTAAAAAGGAAGTTGAGACCAGGGGAGGAGAAACTGCTGGCAAAGATAGAATCGAAAGACGGAGTTAAGACACATTTAAGAGATGCCATCGTGCTGCCGAGCATGGTAGGGAAGAAGGTAGGGATACATAATGGAAAAGGTTTTGAATACGTGGAGATAACGACGGAGATGATAGGGCACTATCTGGGCGAATTGGCACTGACACGTAACAAGGTAATGCATGGAGCCGCAGGTGTAGGAGCAACGAGATCTTCAAAGTATGTGCCACTGAAGTAAATAAAGAGGCGAGAGATGGGAAAGGTAAAATTTTGCGTGGATGTTGGAACGGAAACAAAAGTTGTTCCTGAGACAACAGCAAAGGCAATGGCTTATGAACTGCACATTTCACCGAAGCATGCTTTTGAGGTGTGCAGGGCACTAAAAGGAAAGAAAGTAGAGGAAGCGGAGCAATATCTGGAGGCTGTGTTGGAAAAGAAAGTGGCAGTTCCTTATAAGCGACATAAAAAGAAAGTTGCACATCGTAGAGGGTTAAATAAGTGGTATGCCGGACGATATCCAGTGAAGGCGAGCGCGGAGATATTAAAAGTGATACGGAGTGCGAAAAGTAATGCAGAATACAAAGGGCTGGATGCAGAAGATATGAGAATATGGCATATGGCCACAAAGAAGGGTAGAACAATACGGGGGATAATACCAAGGGCTTTTGGACGTGCAACGCCAAAGAATACAGACACGGTTACTATTGAACTAATATTAAAGGAAGCAGGGAGTTAGGTAAGGAACGTGATAGAGAAGTTATTTGTGAGTGAAGGGATAAAGAAGGTAAGATTGGACGAATATTTCAGTAAGGAGTTGGAGAGAGCGGGTTATGGCGGTATGGAGATAAAACGTACCCCCATGGGCACACAGATAACAGTGAACGTAGAGAAGCCGGGGATGATAATCGGGAAGGATGGACGGAGGATAAAGAAGCTAACTGAGGAGATAAACAAGCGACAAGAGATGGATAACCCGCAGTTAGATGTACAACCTATAGATATGCCTGACCTCTGTGCAACGTTGATGGCAAATAGACTTGCAAAGCTTATAGAGCGCGGCTGGCATTTCAGAAGGGCGGGTAGGTCTATGTTGCAACGGATAATGGATAGAGGGGCGTTGGGTTGCGAGATTATCATGACTGGTAAGCTCAAGGGACCTCGAGGTCGGATGGAGAAGATGGTTGAGGGTTATATAAAACATTGCGGTGAGGTGGCAGAAGAGGTAGTGGACCGAGGATATGCAATAGCGAAGGTGAAGTCAGGTGTTATAGGTGTGCAGGTCTGGATAGTGAAATCTGATGCCGCGAGACCCGATGCTTTTCGAATGATACCTGTGAATAAAAAAGAAGTAAAGGAAGTAGCAGAAGAAGTGAAAGAGGAAAAGAGAGAAGGGAAGGAGGAAGAAGTGGTAAAGGAAGCAGTAGAGAAGGAAAAGGTAGAATGAGCATATTTAGAATTGAAGATATAAGAAAGATGAGTGAAAAGGAGAGGGAAGAAGAATTGGAGAGTTTATGGTCAGATTTGAGGCGTGAGCGAGGGGTAATAGCCACTGGTGGTGCCCCGGAGAATCCCGGTAGAGTAGGAGAGATAAGAAGAACAATAGCTCGGATAAAAACGATTGAAAGTGAGATAAGAAGGGAAGGGAGATAAGCATGCCAATCTGTGATAAATGCGGTTTACCTGTTGATTTATGCATTTGCAAGGAGATAGCGAAAGAGCAGCAGGTGGTAAAAGTCACAACAGCGAAGAGACGTTTTGGTAAAATTACAACGGTGATAAAGGGGATTGATGAGAAAGAAGTGGACTTGAAGGAACTGTCTAAAGAATTGAAGTCGAAATGTGCATGCGGTGGTACGGTAAAAGATGGCTGCGTGGAGTTGCAAGGTAACCACAGAGAAGAGGTAATGGCAGTATTGAGTGAGATGGGCTATACGCTGGAAGGAAGGTAAATGATGAAGCTAACGTCTGATACGTCTTTACCGGGTTATGGGATAGAACCCAAGAATTTATTGCAGCATGAGCTGATAGGATTGAAAGCAGAAGTGGAAGAAAGCAGTAATAGTAATATGAAAGCGTTATGTGGAATCGTAGTGGATGAGACACGGAATACGTTTGTTATAGAGACAGAGCGGGAGGAAGAGAAGCGGATACCAAAAGACATGAATACGTTCATTTTTGAGTTGAACGAAGGTGTGCGGGTACGGGTGCGGGGCAATCTGCTCGTTTCGAGACCTGAAGATAGAATAAAGAAGGGGGGACGAAGAAGATGAAGGATATAGGTATAGATGTTACGAAGCCAACGAAGGATTGTGAGGATGTCAACTGCCCTTTTCATGGTATGTTGTCGGTACGTGGACAGATAATAGAAGGAGTGGTGATAAGTGATAAAGCACCGAAGACGGTTGTTGTTATGAGGTCTTATCTGAAGAAGATAAGGAAATATGAGCGGTATGAGAAGCGGAAGTCAACGAGTCATGCACATAATCCGCCTTGCATAGATGCAAAAGTGGGCGATTTGGTGAAGATTATGGAGTGCCGGCCACTGAGCAAGACGAAAAGTTTTGTGGTGATAGAGAAGCAGGCTTCGTGAACAGGGCTGGTTAGGATACGAGGAAGACGGCGCAGGTGTAGTTAGTTGAACTTTATTGAGCGCAGCGGAATAATATTTGAGTTGGATATAAAGTCCGCAGGATAGGTTGCAGTTACAAGGGGGTGGAAATAGTGGGGTATATAAGAGTTCGTCCAAAATGAGGTGTATCCAAAGTACTTTGGATATCCCACTAAATTGGAAAGAAATCCGAACTGGTTCGGATTATATGCAATGCTAATTAAAATTGCTATCAAAATGTAAGATGAATTAAAGGATATACTCAAGTGAATAAAAGCTTAAAACAGCGTATAGAAGAACTGGTTCGTGAAGAAATAGCGATAGTTTCGTATAATTCAGAGTGGCCAAGTTTATTTGAAAAAGAAGTAGCTTTTTTACGCAGCAAGTTGCCAGAAAATATAGTCAAAAGGATTGAGCACTTCGGAAGTACTGCGATTCCTATATTATCATCCAAACCAATTATTGATATATTGGTTGAAGTTAGTAGTTTAGATAAGACAAAAAAGCAAATTATACCCATACTCGAATCGGAAGGATACGAATACTTTTGGCGACCCACTATTGGTAATCAACCGCCATATTATGCCTGGTTTATAAAACGTAATTCCGATGGAAAACGCACACATCATATTCATATGGTTGAAGCAAACTCGGGGTTATGGGATTTCGGCTTTACTTTAGAGACTATTTAAGGGAATTCCCTGATGAAGCTAAGCGATATGATGATTTTTAAAAAACACATGCAGAAAAGTTTCCAAATTAATAGAGTCGAATATACGAAGGGGAAGACAGCATTTATTGTTCCTATCACAGAAAAAGCAAAAGAATATTACCACGTACCTGAAAAGTAATTTACAAAGTCCTTAAAGTTAGCACGTCACCATAACCGCGTGTATCGGGCTCGACAGATTTGGCTCAATTAGAACAATAAGAACTGTTAATTCTACCTCGCCCTGATTTCGCAAAAAACTGGCACAGTCGAATTTTCTAGTAAAATCACCATTTTTTTAGAGGGTTATCTGAGTTTTACCGCCGAGTACACTGAGCACGTAGGAGCATCAGAAAAGCTAAGAACAGATTGTGACCGTCTAAAAACTCTGTGATATCAGCGCTCTCAACGGTGATAAATCACTAGCTTTAGACAGTGCCGGTTGGAAGCCCTATTTGTCTTTCTTTTTCTGGCATTTTTGGATTGTTGAACAGCCTCACGAATACAGAAACGAAAAGTAAGCTTTTTATTAGATAAATTGCTAAGAGTCATAGTCAAGGTGATAATATGAAAGGATTAAAATCGAAGATAACGAAAGCGTTGCCAGCCGGTGCGCGTTTAGACTGTGTGGATAATACCGGTGCGAAGGTGGTACAGATAATCGCAGTGAAGGGATACCGGGGCGTAAAGAACAGGTATCCAAAGGCGGGAGTCGGCGATATGATAGTGATAACGGTGAAAAAGGGGAGACCGGAGATAAAGAAGCAGATACTGAAAGCGGTGATAATAAGACAGAGGAAAGAATACAGGCGACCTTCCGGAATGCGAATAAAGTTTGAGGATAATGCCGCGGTCATCGTGGATGATAAGGGCGCGCCGAAGGGCTCAGAAATAAGAGGACCTGTTGCGAGGGAAGCGATAGAGCGGTTCTCCGCGATAGCATCTGCGGCTACTATAATCGTCTGATTTCTGTATCCCATACACGGGGCGGGGGTTACCGAGTGGACAAAGGTGGCAGACTCAAGATCTGCTCCCGTAGGGGTACGCGGGTTCGAATCCTGCCCCCCGCATCTGAACAATGAACTAAAAACCCTTTTTAAAGTAGGCAAGGAATTCATTGGTGAATACGTAGGGGTTATTGTTTGTATTGCATAGCGTAAGATAGGGGGTTGTTATCAAGCGGGAAGGTCCTACGTATTGATAAAGGATTCAAAATATGAGCTAATGCGACGGTTAATCTTAGGCCAGGTATCTGGAACTTGACTTTCACCATTATACAATACAAGGTGTCTTTTACCAGCACCCTTTTTGCCACACACAATCGTTCAATTCCCCATAGGCGGCATTACAGACATTATATTGGGCGAGATAAAAACCAGCGTAGTTGTATCTAAAAAACCACGAGATTCCACGAGATTAGCACAAGAATTTTGGGTTAGCAGGGGATAAAAAACCAATAGAGTGCATAAGCCCGATCCATATTAATATTTCTCGTGGAAATCTGTGTAATCTGTCTGTTGACAAGAAGTTGCATCACCGATTGCCTAACCGGCTACCCCTTCCATTCGGGGTAATCCTACCGCAGAATGCGTGGATGGCAACGCCCACGCAGTA
>JAPWVK010000162.1 GCA_029241965.1 Candidatus Methanophagales archaeon | reverse complement strand
TTCAAATATCGGCTGACTAATGCGGCGAGCGAGGCTTTCAATAACAAGATAAACATCATCAAGCGAAGAGCTTACGGCTTCCACGATTTGGAGTATTTCAAGCTGAAGATCCTTCAATCATGTGGGTGGTGTTCCTAAAATAGGAGAAGTGCCCTTTACTTTTTTCCCATAGACATCCAAAACCCCACTATTTCCTTTTCACTTGCATCTTTATCCAAACCCGCCTCAAATACCTCATTAAACACCTTCACCGCATTTCGCTCATTGCCATGCACGAATCTCCAAATGACAAACGACTCTTCACCGATTAAAAGCTCTTTCGGATTCTCATTCTTAGCTTTTATCTCATCAACCGCACCCGTTTCAAATACTCTCTTCAAAAGACCATAATACCGTACGGCTGAGATGCCATGCTCGAAATCACATAACAGGGCAATATCATCCACTCCATTAAATGTATCAGGTAAATCAGCCTTCTCAGGCTCGGTTTTTTGTCCATGTTTCTCTTCATATATCTCGGCGAACGTTTTCCCTTCCTCTTCACTCTCATATTCAAACAACATCCATTTCGAGAACTTATTAAACGCCTCTTCACATTCAGTCTTTGATTTGAATATCGGGTCTTCAATGCCAAAATAAGTAATAAACGCATCATGCAGCATTTTTACCGTTTTTTGCGCTTCTTCCAATAGCTTTCCCGTTTTAACCTCACCGATAAGGCGTTTTAACATCTCACTGTAATCATCTGTATGCCGCACCAGAGCGCCAGCCGTAAAATAGAAGTCGCCCCACGGGTAGATATACCCCGAGAAAGTCGATCCCTCTTCCATCTGTGAAAAAGTTCCCATCAACTTGTACTCATTATTAGTTACCATATCTTTAACCTCGAGGTTGAATGAGGCATAGTCCACAGCAACAATCTCAAAAAAACTTTCTACCGGACTGCCAAGCCCTTCCAACCTCGCCTTTGTCGCTTCACTGAGTCCCTTCTCCTCTGCATACACTCTCCCCGGGACTTTTCCTTTTGGCAATTCCCGTGTAAACAAGAACCAATACATGAAATCGAAACTGTCCTCCAATTCAATCTCCTCTATATCCTTCTCTTTTATGTATTCCTCCTGCGCTTTCGTTATCTCGCTGTCCATCATCTTCTCTGCAAATACTCTTAGGTCCCCTATCAACCACACGGCTTCCTGATATTCCCGCGCTGTCCGCGCTTTCTCACCCTCCAGGTTCTTCATCCGCTCCACTGTACTTATGTTACGCCTCACCTCTGCCAAAAGTTCTTCTCCGCCAACACGCTCGCATATCTCCAAAGCGTTTTTGAACGCCACAAACGCATCTTCATACCTTCCCCGCATCTCTAAGAAGTGCCCGTAGTTTGCCCACACAAGCTCATCATCGGTCTCGTCTAGAATTCGCCGGAATTCTGTTTCGGCATCGGAAAACCTACTTTCCCTTTCATAAAACTCTACGAGTAATGAGTGAGCATTCAGCTCGGTCGGGCTATCTTCAAGAATGGTTTTTAGAAGTCGCTCACCTGCTTCTTTGTTTTTTTCTATCAGTCGCTCTTTCAGCCACTCATGTACATCTGTGTCGCCCAGAAAATCTATTACCGCATCGGGAAAACCTTCTGTCTTATCCGGTTCGTCAGCTACCAATGCCGAGCATACCGCCTCAAAACCCGCCAGCAACCAAACATCCGAGCTGTGAACTACCTTTATTTTATCTTCTCCCTCTCCTGCCTTAGTTATTGCTAACTCATGTGCTTTTAACCCATTATCTTCGTCCAGTATCGTCAATTTGTTCTTTTTCATATACCGTTCAAATTTCCGTTGCATATTATCCCAGTCTCTTCTACTGACAAGTCCTGCGTTCATCTCTATATGCGCTTGCTGGACATCAATGAAATAGTCCCACGCACTCACTACGGAGTCTTCTACATCTTCAAGCTCAAAAAACTTCTTTAGCAGTTCTCTTCTCTCCTTCTGCTGTGTCATACTTTTAACCAACTATGTACCAACCCTTATCGGATGTGATATCCCCTTAAGTGTAGCTATCGCAGAAAGAGCGGCTAAATAGCTCGTCTTCGGATTCGCAGCCGAAGGTACGTTTTCCACACGCACGAACAGATTTCCAAAATCACCCCTCGCCTCTATCTCATGCACATTCTCCTTCGCGGAGGGGTCTGCAACTATCTTCACTCGCGTTGCTTCCGGTCCTATACCAGCAAGACTTAAAGCCGCCGCGACGTTCACGTTCTCGGGGAAATATCTCACCGCTTCCTTAGCGGAACCCACAAACAGCGTTTCCTGCTTCTGCAATGAAGACAAATCTATTCCCTTTTCTTTCACGTACTTATTACCCTCAAATCCTCGAGGCGGCTTTATCGTCGTCAACTCCATCGAATGTATCCCGGCAATAGCGCCAGATTTTAAGCCATCTATCCCTGCCACTGCGCCTGATGGAATATAGACCTTGCATCCTTTCTCCTGCGATATGCTCGTAATTTCTTCACAAAGTCCCTCCTCACAGAGCAGTGCACCAACGCTCATTATCATTACGTCCTTACCCTTCTTCAATGCAGGTATCACAAACTCGCGAACCGCAGCCTGCGATGCGCACTCTATTACCAAATCCACCTCATTTAAAATCACATCCAGCCCCTCGCTATCTGATCTGATTATATCTGGCTTCTTCCTCAGGCGTTTACACAGGCTTTCTATCATCTCATGATGGTTATCAATCAAAAAAGTCAGCTCCATCTCCAGGTCATCTCCATCTATCGCCTTGCAGATCTCACTTCCTATGGCACCGCAGCCGACTACACCCACTCTTAATTTTTCCATCCCTTACAAAGAAGAAAACTGTGGTAAGTAAAGTTTCTTTGGTACAACTTTTATTCCGTAAATGAAGGTTTTTGATAAATCAGTCTTTATCTTTTAATAGGAGTTTACAAATGCTACTTAGGGAGATAGAAAGTTTTCTTGAAGAGGATGTAGGGCATGAGGATTACGAGGAGATAGTGCCTTATACCGAATGTAAAGCGGAGATAACGGTGGGGGCAGATGGCATCCTTGCTGGTTTGGATGAGGCAAAGCAGATATTTGACTATCTGGGTGTTAAATATTCCACGGGGTTTGAGGAGGGAGATAGAGTAAAGAGCGGCGATATTATTTTGACTGTGTGGGGTGCAGGTGCGAAGATATTGAAGGTGGAGCGGCTTGTGCTTAATTTCCTGGGTAGAATGAGCGGCGTTGCGACGTTAACAAGTATGTTCGTAAACGAGGCGAGGAGTGTAAGCGCAGAGATAAAGGTGGCGGGTACAAGGAAAACGACTCCGGGCTTCCGGAAATACGAGAAGAAAGCGATAGCTGTCGGAGGTGGCGACCCGCACAGATTCGGGCTATACGAAGCGGTGATACTAAAGGATAATCATATAAAGCTGATGGGGTTGGAGAACGCGATAAAGAGGGCAAAAGAGAAGGTGAGTTTTACACGTAAAATAGAAGTCGAAGTAGAAAGCATAGAAGATGCGCTCAGGGCTGCGGAATTGAAAGTGGACATAATCATGCTTGATAACATGCCTGCATCCGAGGTGAAAGAATGTGTACGGCGGCTGACCGAGAAAGGCTTTCGTGATGACTTGATTTTAGAATCGTCGGGTGAGATAAATCTGACTAATATAAAGGAGTTCGTATCTACGGGCGTTGATGTTGTCTCAAGTGGTATGCTTACGCATTCTGCTACGTGGCTGGACTTCTCTTTGAATGTCGTGGAGTAGAGAATCACCGCCTGTGCATACCTTTAAAATCTCGATTGAATAATCGGGGCACTATAGGACTGCAGATATAAACAGTGGTTAACGCAACAATAATGGCTGCGGGATATACAAACAACGGCAAATAAAACGCATAAAAGAAGAACAGCGCTGAAACAACGATTCCCGCTGTTATCAGTATCCTAATGTCCCTTATTTTTCTATACGGTATCCTGCTGACCATTAAAATACATAAAATGCCCATTAAAACGATCAGCAGTGAAGGATAGCCAGGGAAATCCAGTTCGATAGTCATGAGCATAAAAGCGGCTAAGAAAATCGCACTGCCCGTAATTGGAAGCCCTACAAAGTCCGTTTGTGGCACTGTTTTCGCATTGAATCGCGCAAGCCGTAACATTCCACATACTACATACGCACCACAGAACGCAGATACAACTTCGACATGCGTGTATGAAAGATTTGAATTTAGAAGTGCAAAGGCAACCATTGCAGGTGCGACACCAAAGGAAATCATATCGGCAAGCGAATCGAGATATTTACCTATGGGCGAAGATTCCACAGTTCTCGCTGCTAAGCCATCTAAACCGTCAATCAGTGCTGCTACCAGGATAAATACGAGTGCGGTTTTTAGTGCACTTTCACCTTCGAGCACAAATAGTATGGCAGCGAAGCCGAACAGCGCATTACAGACAGAAAGTAAGTCCGGCAGTTTTATTAGCTGCAGGATACAATCTGTATTTATATTGCTACCCCTGCGTATTACCATGATCTCTGAATCTGCACTAATCTTTAGGACTCCCACCCATATAAAAGAAACGGTCTAATCGCCGGCTGTAATCGCTCCATACTCCTTCTTTTCCTTTCGCTTCCTCTTGTTTCTGCAGTTGCATGAATTTCTTGAGCTGCGCATCGAGCAGGTCGGCATAGCACAACGCCTGTGCTTCTGCGAACAAAGGCTTCACCGGCGAACCCCATTCACCGAGATTATGATGACTCAGAATGAGATGTAGCAATCTAAGCTTGAGCGTCCGCGGAAACCCTTCTATACCCTTTATTTTATCATCTACCATGCGATAGCCCAGAACAATATGGTCCATAAGCCCGCCTTCTTCTGTTACGTCTATCCTGAACGCATACTCATACACGGCGGTCTTTCCTACATCATGCAAGATGGCACCTGCAAGCAACAAATCACGGTCAAGTTCGGGGTACTGCCTAACGATGGTTCGGCATAACACCACAACCGACTGTGTATGCTCTAACAACCCACCGATGTAATTATGGTGATGAATCTTAGCAGCGGGCGCATTTTTAAATGTCTTTACGAACTCGGGGTCGTGCAGGAAAGAAAAAACCAATTGCTTGAGATACTCATTCTTCATGCTCAATGTTGTCTTTATCAGGTCGTCAAACATAGAGTCTATATTCTTTACAGTACCCGGCAGATATTCAGCGATGTCGTGGGCTTCGGTGCTTCTTTTAACTCCTTCAAGCCGGAATATGAGTTGTAAACTACCTCTAAATGATTCCACAACGCCCTTTATATGCACAAAGTCGCCAAGTTCAAATAAAGCAGCCACTGCTTCGGCTTTATCCCAGCATTTTGCCTCTATACTGCCCGTGTTATCTCCTAATTTTAACTGCAGGTAGTTGCCTTCTTTCTTGGCAAAACCCCGCAGCTCTTTCTCCAGCACCAGAAAAGTGGTATCTACGGTGAGTCCTACCCTTAAATCCTTTACCTTTTTTGGATCGTTCATTTTTAGTCGTTGTTCACAGAGTAAAATATAAAAAGCAGTTTTATAATTAAATAGGACGTGTCTTTATTGTTAAAAGCAAAAGGAGCAGTATCAAGAGATGGCAAAAATTGTTGTTGATACACCGACGAAAGAAGGATTAGGATTTCAAGATTATGCAGACGCTTTGGTAGACATAATTGTGGATTCCGGATCACCGTTTACCATCGGCATATTGGGCGAATGGGGCGTAGGAAAAACGAGCCTGATGAAAACGATGCTTGGAAAACTTGAAGACAAACACGGAAAAAAAGTTATACCTATCTGGTTTAACGCATGGAGATGTGAAAGGGAAAGAAATTTGGCTATTATTCCGCTGCTGCAACTATTAGTAAGTGAAATCAAAGATGATAGCTTGAAAGAGGCGTTTAAAGGATTTCTCAAGTCATTGCAGCTAAAATTTGTACTGCCGGGTGGTGCAGAAATTAGTGCTGGTGGTGGATCACAAGTCCAAGCTGAAGAAGACCTTTACTACGACAAAATAAAGGCTATCGAAACTACGTTGGGGGTCACGAATAAAAAAATTGTTGTTTTCATAGATGACCTGGATAGATGTGCACCGGATAAAATTTTAGAAGTGCTCGAATCAACAAAGGTATTTCTGGATATTAAAGGCTTCGTTTACGTTCTTGGATTAAGCCCCGAAGTGGTTGTAAAAGCAATAGAACAGAAATACAAGGATATGGGGATAAACGGAGAAGATTATCTGGAAAAGATAGTGCAAATTCCATTTAGAATTCCCGATTGGAATGTAACCGATCGCGGTGATTTCCTTACGGATTTAGTAAAAAAGGATAAAATAGATCCTATGTACAAAAATACAATCGGCGAGTATAAGGACATTATACAAGAAGCAATTGAAAGGACACCGCGGCAGGTAAAACGATTCATTAACACATATATTTGTGAGCAGGAGGTATTTAAAGGGAAGAAGCATGACCAAACAATCCATCTAATATTGACGATACTGAAGTTTAAGTGGTACAACTTTTATCAGAATTTGTTTGATGAGCGATATCGCAAAAATTTGAAAGAAATATTTGGTGATGAAAACAAGCTCAGAGAAGAGTTAAAAGAAAAAAAAGAGTCAAAAGAAAAAGAAGATAATCAAGATAAGAGATTGGATCTTTTTGATTTTATATCTAAACCTGAAGTAAGAGAAGCAATAAAAAAAATAATAGATATGAATTACAAGCAGTTGCTTGAATACCGAAGAGCGGGAATGATTATGCCTCAAAAAATTTCAGAACCTGTGACAAGTCGTGAAAAGCTCATAGAGCTGCTTAAAGCTGGAAAAGTTTCTGAATTCAATGCCTTAAGACGTAGAGAAGGTATAAAAGAACTTGATTTGAGCGGGGCTAATTTGCGCTGGGCTGATTTGCGCGGGGCTATTTTGATCGTGGCTAATTTGAGCGGGGGTGATTTGAGAAGAGGAATTATTTTAATCAAGGAGCAGTACTATCAAAAAGCAAAGGTGAGTGATGCAAATTTCGAGGACGCATTAATAAATGATAGTGGATTTTTAGAGTATTTGAGAGAAAACGGAGCAAAAAACGTCCCTGATGCGGTTTCTACTAAGGATGAATTTATAAATGAGATGAAGAAAAGAGGGTTGGACATACGGGGTATAGAACATTTTTTTGAAGAATAATAGGTCAGTCATATCTTGCATGCGCATGTGCGTGTTGCCGCAAGAGATTATCATCTCAAAACTCACTTAAAGAAGTTCGCTCGTTCCTCTTTTTTTTTGACTTATCTCTTTCTCTTCTATCATTACTCTACAGAAATTCTTTATAATAAAAAGAGATGCACCAACAAAATCCAGTTTACATAGAAACCTACGCACGAGGCGTGTTTGAAGAACGGATAGAAAAGCTTGAGGCCATGCTAAACGAGTGTAATCTGTGCCCGAGAGAATGCGGCGTCAACCGAAACAAAGGCGAAACGGGCTATTGCAACTCAGATAAGCACTTGATGCTGTCCAGCGTGCAACCGCACTTTGGAGAAGAAGACGTGCTTGTTGGGACGCATGGTTCGGGCACGATATTTCTTACAAACTGCAACCTGGGCTGCGTATATTGCCAGAACTACGACATAAGCCACCTGGGGCATGGACACCGTATAACAGAAGCAGAACTTGCGCTTGACATGCTTGCACTACAAAGAAGGGGTTGCCACAACATCAATTTCGTCACGCCTACGCATTACACACCGCAAATCGTGAAAGCGCTGAAGGTAGCGGTCGAAAAAGGTCTTCATATTCCTATTGTTTACAATTGCGGTGGATACGAATCGAGAAGCACTGTTGAGCTGCTGGACGGCATCGTGGATATATACATGCCAGACATAAAATATGGGGACGTAGAAAATGCGAAGAGATACTCCAATGCGCCCGATTACTTCGATAGGTGTAAAGAAGCGGTGAAGGAGATGCACTGTCAGGTGGGTGATTTACGGGTGGATGAAAGAGGGATAGCGGTAAAGGGTCTGCTGATAAGACATCTGGTGCTTCCGAATGGGTTGGCGAGCTCCGCGGCAGTTTTGAAGTTCATTGCTACTGAACTGTCGAAAGAAACGTATGTGAACATTATGGCGCAATATAGGCCGATGTATAAGGCATACGAATATGAGGAGCTGAACCGTGGGTTAAAAACGAGTGAATACCGCGAGGTAATAGATATTGCAAGGGAATGGGGTTTGCATAGAGGGTTTGATGAGATATAATAGGTGGAAACACATTGAAGCGGTTTATATCCCTAAAAAGTCGGAATGAGTGCATAGAAAGTTAAAAATTGAACCAATGGTAGCAGTTTTATCAACTATGCTTTGGCTGCAGGAAGAAACAGGTGTGCAGCACAACAGATAATAAGGCGCATATACATAATTAAAGTTAGCTACTAAATGTCAGATAAGGACGAACTAAGATTTCTGGGAACCGCAGGTGCGAGGTTTGTAATGATAACACAGTTTCGCTCTTCTGCGGGCGCTATTCTCAGCTTGAGCGGTACGAACGTCCTTATAGACCCGGGTCCCGGCACACTGGTAAGGTTCGCATCCAGCAAGCCGAAGTTCAACCCCGGTAAGCTGCATGCCATTATCCTGTCGCATAAGCATTTAGACCATTCTAACGATGTGAACGTAATGATAGAAGCGATGACGGGTGGTGGCTTCAAGCACAGAGGGGTGCTTCTCTGCCCGCAAGATGCGCTCACGAACGGAGGCGATGCCGTTGTCCTTGATCACTATAAAAGTCTTCTGGAAAGGATAGAAGTAATGAAAGAGGGCGGGATATATCATATTGGTAAGCTGGAGATAAACACGCCGAAACGGCACGTTCATGGAACGGTAGAAACGTATGGTCTGAACATAAAGGCACGAGGAGAAAACAAGACACTGGTGTCTTTTATCACGGATACGCTCTATTTCGAGGGGTTAGAGGATTATTACGATGGTGAGGTGCTCGTTATGAATGTGGCAATGTATAAAACAAGAGAAGGCGTGGACCATCTTTGCGTGGAAGATGCGACAAGGATAATAAACGCGAAACGACCCAGGGTGGCGATACTCACACATTTCGGCATGACGATGCTGAAAAACAAACCCTGGGAGATAGCACGGCGAATGAGTGTGGAAACGGGTGTAGAGGTAATAGCAGCGCGCGACGGTATGAAATTCGACCTGGCACCTTATTGAGAAAGATTACGGAGGTTATATCTACTTCTATAACTGAGCAGGGCGTATTTCCACTCATCACGTAGTGAATAACGGTTCAAAAAAAGAAAGAGAATGAGTTATGTGCTTATGCTCATTCCAAAAACTATCTTTTCGTGCTTTACGCAGTAGCTAACGGTTCTGTCTCATTCATCGGTGGAAACATTGGTGACTCGGTAGCTGTCTCATTCATCGGTGGGAACATGGAGAACCCGGTAGCACTTTCTGCATCTTCTGGCAGCTCTATCGCCACTGGCTTATTATATTCATAGAAGACAATAGTGGTTCTCTGATCCGACGTCATTGTAAATTCCTCCTCCGCCTCAGGTATAATCAAGTCCTCCGAGCTTATCACCATTTTTATCTGCATTTCTGTCTTCATCGGGAACTTCGTATTCTTTGCGATCCATTGCTTCATAGACATGTCCTTTATCAGTTTTCCCATGTCGAAGCTATTGTTTTGTTGCAGGCTTTGCATTAGTTCACTCATCCCTTCTTGCTTACTCAAAAGCTCACCGTACTTCTCCATGTCCGGCGTGATTTTTAGCACATAGCAATCCACACCGTTCACCGTTTCATCTCCTAAAAATTCCACTTCTGAAATATTCAGCAGTTCCATTTGCTGGTCTACCTGATTCTGCGATTCCCATGTTTTCTCGTACTCCTCAGGCATTTCCATCTTTATCCATTGCGCTGGCAGCTCTGGAATACCCGTATCCCTCCTCATGTACATGGCGTTATCAATTAGATATAGAAACATGTCCATTTCCATTGGCTCCTCGGGCATTTCCAGCTTATCAGGCGTTTCCATCATCGCCATCGCCATCATCATCTTTTTGTTTGTAACATCCACGGCAGCCTCTCCCGTGCTTACTGTCGTCATCTCAGTCTCAGTAGTCTCGTTCTGTATTAGCATCTTCTCTGTCATATCAATATCAAACTTGTAAGTATCTATCTGGTCCACGGAAGCGAGTATCATCTCCTTTATGTCCGCCGTGTTCACCTGTTCCTTCTCAACGCATCCTGCAAGCATCGCCACTACTACGATTGCTGCTATAGCTACTAATCCCGCTATATTTTTCCTTTTCATTTCTCTATCACCTCCTTTTCGTCTATATAAAAGATTCTGCACTTGTATATACCGCCATTATCTTATAAATATCCGGAGGATTCCGATTTTTGCGCTCTCATCAATGATTACCGCTAAGTGACGTTAGCGATTAGTTGAGATACGGGAGAAAAAAACCGCTAATTATTTATGCCTTTGCCATTCAACTTTAATACTAAAGACTGAAATAGGGAGAGGGTAAAAGATGGTTAAAAAAATTGTAATTGTTGGTGGCGGCATTGCCGGGATATACGTGTTGAGGAACCTGCTTGCGAGGAAGAGCGATGTGGAGGAGGAGATGGACTTCACGGTATTAAAGCGAGAGAAAAGCGGCTGGGTATCTACCTGTGGACTGCCCTTTGCGTTGCGTGGCTGGTATGAGATAAAAAAGACGGAGATAAATAAACCGCAGTTCTTCCTCGATCAGGGCGTGGACTTTAAAACCGAGACAGAGGTAACGAAACTAAATTTAGAAGAGAACAACGTAGTCCTTAAAACAGGCGAGAAGCTAAACTACGATTTTCTCGTTATAGCGACAGGGAGAAAACAATTCGTGAAAGAAACGGAACTCGAAGGTGTTTACACTTTTAATAACGAGGATGATGCTGAAAAGATAGAAGCTGCTTTGAATAAGGAGGGAGTGAAAAACGCCTATATTCGCGGTCGTGGTATTATAGGATTGCAAGCGGCGGCTGCTTTCGCAACGCGAGGATTAGAGACAACGGTTCATGGTGGACCACCTTCTTTGCTGCCTTCCAGCTTAGACCCTGATATGGGCGATATGGTCAAAGAACGGATGGAGCAAGACGGCGTAAGATTCATTCTTGATAGAAGAGAAATAACAGCTATAAAAGGACATGAGGGATGGGCGAAATCGGTGGTGATAGGAGAAAGGGAAGAGGAGAAAGAGGAGATTCCGGCAGATATAGTTATAATCGGGAAATGGATGATCCCTGAGATAGACCTCGCATGGCAAGCGGGTGTAGATACAGGAGAAAGTGGAGGAATAGTCACGGATAGAGCAATGCACGTTAAAAAAGGAAGAGGGCGTATAACTAATGCATATGCAGTTGGTGACTGTACGGAAGTTGTAGATGGTATCACACATCGTCCGAGACTGAATCAACTCGCATCTACTGCTGTCACTCAAGCTACGGTTATAGCTGATAACATACTTAGCGATATTAGTGGGCAACCAGGTTTATATTCCCCCTGCGAATATTGTTTCGGTCCAACAGTAGCGGATGTTGGAGGTCTCTTGATAGGTTCGGTAGGTATTACATCTGAAGCGGCAAGTCGCGCAGGGATAAAAACAATAAGTGGTAAGGCAACGAAACTCACAAAGGCACGATACTTCCCCGGAGCGACACCACTCACCCTGAAGTTGATCTTCGATGCATACACCAACAAATTGGTAGGAGCGCAAATGGTCGGCGAAGCCGGGGTTGCAGAACGTGTAAACGAGTTGGGAGTTGCTATACGTGCTGGTATCACCGCAGTGGAGATGAGAAGTATGGAGAGATGCTATGACCCTTCGCTGGCTTTGCTGGTAGATGTGACGATAGATGCAGCGACAGAGGCTTTGGGTATTACTCCCGTATATTAACCTCTTTCTTTTTTCTTTCAATTTCTAAGATTTTCTCTAATGAGAAATCTTTTTTTTCCTCGTCTTTAGATAACGTTTTCCTCCTAAAGAGGAGTTGGAGAAGCAGGGAATAAGGCTCATTCTGGAGCGTAAAGAAATAGTCGCAGTAAAAGGGGACGGAGGTAGAGTGAAGTCCGTGGTGATAGGCAATGGAGGTACGGAAAAAGAGATTCTGGCGGACGTGGTCGTGATTGCACGCGGTATGAACCCGAATGTAGCACTCGCACAGGAAGCGGGTGTCGAAATAGGAACAACACGTGGAATAGTTACGGATAGCGCAATGCACGTTAAAAAAGGACGTGGTTACCTGAATAACGTATATTCGTTGGGTGACTGCACGGAGGTTGTGGATGGTATCACATATCGTTCGAGACTGAGTCAATTGGCATCTACTGCGGTAGTCCAGGCGAAAGTCGTTGCTGATAACATATTCAGTGATATTTCCGGGCAACCGGGTGCATATTCCGCTTGCGAGCCTTGCTTGAGTCCGGTAGCTGCGGATATTGGGGGCCTATTAGTAGGATCGGTGGGCGTCACATCAGAAGCAGCGAGCCGTGCGGGAATAAAGATAATCAGTGGTAAAGCGACGAAGTCTACGAAGGCACGATACTTCCAGTGAAGCAAGTCAATAACCGCGAAATTAATCTTCGATGCTTATACCGAGAAGTTGATAGGTGCGCAGGTAGTCTCTGAGGCTACGGTTGCAGAGCGGATAAACGAGCTCGAACTTGCTATAAGAGCGGGCATGACGGCAAAGGAGATATGTAATATGGAACGGAGCTATGACCCTTCGCTTGCACTACTGAAGGACGTAATAATTGATGCTGCGGAAGGTGCGTTAGGACGTGGTGAAGCGGTGTATTAGCCGCTTTGCTTTTTTATTTTTTCAGTTTTTTATTTCAATCTCTTTTCTCCTTGCTCTTTTCAGAAACTATGCCGGGACAATTTTCTTCTTTTCCGTTTTTTACGGATATTGCGAATTTTCGATAAAAATTTCGTCCTATTTCTTTTAGATGGGCTTATTTTCTCAACTTCTCCAAACTTTTTTTCTTTATTTCGCGAATAGAGTTCTTATACCTACTATTTTCGACAGGAAAAGCAGCAGAAAAGCTTTTATAGTGATTTGACGTATCTAATAGTTACCTTAAGGAGATATGAGCGAAGTGGAAACGAAGTGGGAAAGGGTAACAAGGCATGATCTCCGTCATGACAGGCATACTGTTTCACTACTAACGGATCATTTAGTTTTTTCGCCGAAGTATCGCGGGAAGGTATTGGATGGTGAAGTCGCAGAAGCGGCGGAGGAGATTATCAGGGAAACTTGTAAAGAGCTCGATATTGAGGTTATTGACCTGGCGGTGAATGTGGATCATGTTCATCTTTTCATAAAATATCCGCCAAAGTATTCTGTTAGCTGGATAGCGAAGCGGCTAAAAGGGAGAAGCAGCAAACTGTTGAGGGATAGATTTCCACAGCTTAAGGAGTGGTGTCCGGGGCACCTGTGGGCGCCATCGTGCTACCATGGGTCAGTTGGGCATGGATGGGAAGTGGTAGAGAAGTATATATCGGGGCAGAAGGGTTACGAGAAGACTGATACTGCGCCGGTAGTTGTGATAAATGAAGAAAAGGAAAAACTTAGAACGCATAAAACCTGGTACGTAACGTTTTATAACAAACTTTTTGGAGGAAAGCATCAAAAATTAAAAAAAATCGAAAAGCTTTTATATACCTAAGATAAAAGGGTAGTTTAGGTCATAGGCACCCGTGCTTAGAAGCAGGCCCTGTACTTAAGTACGGGGTATGTGACTGCAGAAATAAAAATAAAAAACTTATATCTCGAACAAAGTTCGAGTCTGCTCAGAAAGGATGCCCCGGAATTTATTCCGGTGGTGGGAAGGTTGGGGCTTTAATCGCATGAAAGATAGTAAATTCACAAAACATCCCCAATCAACCGCTTCGCCCACTTCAACTTCTTCTTCTTTCTCGCGCTCACGTCTTTGTCCTCAAAATCAAAACCTAAGAGCACTATTCCCTTCGCACCGAACTCCTTCGCAAGAAACACACATCTGTCACCATCCGTAAACCCTCCGAAGTTGTAAACATTATGAAGTGGCCTGCTCTGCGTTGTGCATATCACATTCGCATTTAACGCCGGCAGTACTTTTATCAGCATCTCTATGTTGTCCCCGTGCGCATGCGCAACAATTATCGCGCCAAGCCGGTTCGCATATATTATATCTGCAATATTTCCATCGAGGTCAGTGACTATAATATCGGGTATGATCGCATTGCGTAAAAGAATAGACGTAGCCCCATCTGCTGCTATTACAACACGAGATGCCGTAACAATATCCTTTTCTTTTATATCATTCTCCAAACATGGAGCATTGCCGCATATTATCACCTCTTTACTCCTTATAAGCCGTTCTATCTCCGCCTCTACAGCTTCCACTTTATTGCCGTTGCCACTCATTATATCAGCAGCTATTCTCGCCGCTTCTTCGTCTTTTGCCCTATCAAATCCAAAATCTGCCAATATCTCCTCGTATGTTGGTTCCCAATTGCTATATAGCATGATATCAAACAGAAAAGAAGAGTTTATCAATGAAGTGATTATTATTTTCTGTGATGTTTTGGTGAAGAAGAGATTGTTAGATTGAGGTAAAGCTATTATAGTAGAGCGAATGGGCGAAGAGGGTAAAGGGAACGGAAAAGAGCACAAGTTGAAAAGGAAAGCGGTGCAAGTAATCTTTGGCTGCGGCAGTATAGGCTCTGCCGTGGCGAAAGAGTTGGAAGGGCGAGGGATTAATGTTGTCATAGTGGATAAAGATGAGAAGAAAGTAGAATTACTGAATGAGGGGGATTTCATTGCGTTTGCTGGTGACATAACTAATCCCCGCGTGGTGGACGAGGTAATGGCTGAGGAAGAGCCAGAAGTGGTTTTTATTCTGAGCAACGATAGTGAAGCAAACAAGAAAGCGGTGAGGATTGTTAAGGAGAAGCTTCCAGATGTGCAATTAGTGGTGCGGGCGTTTGGTCCCGTGGATAAAGAAGCGTTGAAAGAGTTAGGTGTTGACGTGATTTTGGCTATCCCTGATATAACGGCGAGAACGGCGATGGATTATCTGGAGCGGATGAAATTCCGGCGGAAAGCGAAAGAATTAACCGCGAGGATAGAAGCGATAAAGGAGCGGGAGGATGGCGAAGGGAAATTAGGAATTGTGATTCACGACAGTCCGGACCCTGACGCAATCGCTTCTGCCCTCGCACTGAAGCACATAGCAAGGCACGTGGGCGTATCTGCGGATATTTTGTACCGTGGTGAGATAGGGCATCATGAAAATCGCGCCTTTGTGAACATCTTAGGGATAGAGATGCGGAGGATAGAACATGAGGCAGATTTAAAGGATTATGATATGTTGGCACTGGTAGATGCTGCAGTTTCGGGCGCAAACAACCTTTTACCACCTGGAAGTAAAGTAAACATCGTCATAGACCATCATGCGACGAATAATAATGGAAAAATAGATGCTGATTTTATTGACATAGGAACAGATAATGGAGCGACCTCAACAATGATGATGATGTATCTGCAGGAATTAGATATGCCCGCGGATAAAGTGCTGGCAACTGCTCTTTTGCATGGAATAAGGACAGATACTGGAGGGTTTAGACGCGAGACGCATACATCTGATTATTCTGCTGCTGCCTTTCTTCACGTAACAGCAGATAAAGACCTTTTAGTGCAGATAGAGATGCCACCGATGTCCACTGAGATGCTGAACGTGATAGGTGGTGCGATACAGCATAAGAGGATAAAAGGGAGTTATTTAATCACGAACGTGGGAAACGTGGCGAATCGGGATGCAATACCGCAGGCGGCGGATTATTTGCTTAAACTGGAGGGAATCTCAACAGTTGTTGTGATAGGGTTATGCGAGGATAAGATATGCGTATCTGGCAGGAGTAAGGACATAAGAGTAAATATAGGGGATGCGTTTGTCCGTGCATTTGGCGATACAGGATCTGCGGGTGGACATGCCACGATGGCGGCAGCACAGTTACCATTAGGCGTATTCAGTGGTGTAAAGGATAAAGATACGGTCATGCAACTCGCGGAAGATGCGGTATCAAAACGTTTCCTGTCTGTAATGAAGGAGGAAGCGAGCGAGTAATAGTTATCGTTAGATACATTTAGTTCACATTTTCACCATCTGTGCGTGCGGCACGCCTTCAACGAAAATCACATTGGCTTCCTCGATGAACGAATTAGCGAGGGCACATTTTATCGTTCTTTCTCCTACTAAATTTGCGATGTTCGCTTGCTTCAATGAAGTTATCACTTCTTCTTCGGTTACTGCTTCGCCCTTGTAGAAACTTTCCGTAATCGTGAGATTAAGTTCTCCCTCGGCAAAGCTCTGCCCTACCAACTCCTCATCGCACACGGCTACCAGTACGTTCAATCCGCTGCTGTATTCCTTTATGTATATCTTTTTTGGGCTGCGCACGTCAAAGAATAGAACATTATAAAAGAAAAGTTTTTCCGAAACCATTCTTAAATTTTAAAGAAGTAAGCGTTACCAAATCATTAGATGTATATGGTTATATACGAAGAGGCAAAATAGAGGTAAATAAGGGCTCGTAGCTTAGGCTGGTTGGAGCGCTCGGCTGATAACCGAGAGGTCCGGAGTTCAAATCTCCGCGGGCCCATCAAAAAACTTTCTTAAAAAGAAAGTTTTATCAGAGAATGGAGAAAGAAAATGAAAATTGAAACGAGACTAATCTTAATCTCACCGGACTCAGAGATAACACCCGCGCAGATGAAGAGCAAGATATTGTCTATAATTAGCGAGGGTACGACTGGTACAAGCGCAGAGGTTATAATAAAAGAGACGTGTTATGGTGCGTTAGTGGAGGGGGAAGAGAAGAAAGTGAGGGAGATAGTAAGAGAGGTAAGGAAGATGGACAAGAATGGCATTTTCTCTAAACCACGCGGGTTCCCCCTCGGCGATCCGAGGGTATGCCGGGCAACGAGGCGAGGTGGACCTAGACCAGGATTTCACCAGTTGGAACTTGAAATCGAGCTGTTACCTAAAGTGAGAGAAGCGTTGGATAATATAGAATGAGATAAGATAAGAGATATTGATAGATAAAAATAGAGAGAAAAATTAAAATGGTGAGTGATAAAGGTGCCATGTATGTGGGCGAAGCGTTGGTAGGAGAGGGTTCGGAAGTAGCACATATTGATTTGATGATAGGGGACAAGTACGGGCCTGTGGGTGCGGCATTCGCGAATGCAATCAGTCAGTTATCAGTGGGACACACGCCGATATTTGCGGTGTTAAGACCAAATCTGCCTGTTAAGCCACCTACACTGATCGTGCCGAAGGTTACCGTGCAGAACATGAAGGATGCGGAGAAGATATTTGGACCTGCACAGAGCGCAGTAGCAAAAGCAGTTGCGGATTCTGTGGAAGAAGGGGTGTTACAGGCGGATAAAGCAGAGGACCTTATGATAATCGTAAGCGTGTTCCTGCATCCCAATGCAAAGGATTATAATAAGATATACCGATTCAATTACGGCGCTGCGAAGTTAGCGATAAAACGTGCGATGGATGGATTCCCTGATATAAAGAAGGTGCTGTATGAGAAAGACAGGTCGAGACACCCGTCACTGGGTATGAAAGTGACGAAGTTATGGGACCCACCCTATTTGCAGGTCGCCATGGACATCCCGAACTGGGAGCATATTGAACGGGTAGTGAAAGAGTTACCGAGGAACGACCACCTGATTATAGAGGCAGGTACACCGTTGATAAAGAGATACGGGGTGGATATAGTGGGAAAGATAAAGGAGATAAAGTCCGAGACGTTTGTGATTGCGGATTTGAAAACGCTTGATACTGGAAACTTAGAGGTGAGAATGGTTTCGGATGCAGGTGCGGATGCCGTAGTAATTTCGGGGTTAGCGCCCCATCAGACGATAGAGAAGGCAATAGCAGAAGCGAGAAAGACGGGCATTTATTCCAGCCTGGATATGTTGAATGTTGCGGACCCGATAGAAGTGATTAAAGGATTGCACAAAAGCGGGTTTATGCCTGATGTAATAGAATTACACCGTGCAATAGATGTGGAACAGGATGAGCAGCATGCCTGGGGCAATATCAAGGAGATAAAGCAGATAGATGGTAAGGTACTGGTAGCGGTGGCTGGTGGTGTACGGGAAGAAACCGCGCCGGAAGCGCTGGAAGGTGGTGCTGATATTCTAATCGTGGGTCGCAGCATAACGAATACGAAGGATGTAGAAGGCGTGAGCAGGCGGTTTTTGAGGCTGATGAAAGACGAGATAGACCAGTACAGGGTGATGACGGACTTCTGATAGGCATGGCGGTGGAAGAGGAATAGAGGGACATAAGCCAAAACCGCTCCACGCTCGGTCTGAACGTCTGTGGCATCCACGAATACGTGGGTTGGAACTTGTCATTTTCCCGTGAAATCACTATATCCACACGTCTTACCGCAGAGTGCGCGGAGAACGCAGAGGCATCAGAAAAAACAAACATGGATTGAAACGTTCTTAAACTCTGCGCCCTCGATGATCTCCGCGGTGATAAATAACTGGATTTTTAGACTGTGCCCGTGGGTTGAGCAGTCTTCAACTTTAAATTATAGACTGCATGGAGGATGTTAGCCCTACTATCAACAGATCTACTCGGTCTGAAAGTCGGGATTTTCTTCAGGATTACGTTCGGAGATCGTTTTCAGGATTTCACTCGCCACAGGCGGACATCCAGATACAAAAACACCCTGCTTTTTATGCTGAACAGTGCAGTTACCGATGCAGAGCGTACCGTATGGTACAGACTCATGTCCCTTTCCAATTGCAATAGTAACATTCTTTTGCCCGGGGAAGTGGTTGAACACCTTATCACCATAGCGTTTCAGGAACACAAAAAGTGTGGACTGGCAGGCACTGCACGACTGTTCATCAAGTATGGTGACACCGGGGAACCGTATAGATAAGTTTTCGGGCGGGGGCTCAAAAGGCGAGGAAAAATCATGCCACGTATCAGGATTCACCTGTATCCTTGAGAGATCAATCACACCGTATCCTCGCTCAGCGCCAATACGCAGGTGCGGCACATCTTCTGCATTCAGCCCCATAAGTGAGCAGGCAACAGCATCCGCAGCGAATGGATCAATCCCAGCCACAACAAGATCGAGTTTCTTTGCCTGTCCTGCGCTTGGCCCCAGCCCTTCCATTCCAGTGGTGCCATCAATGAGCGATAGATGCGGACGAAGAACTGAGGACATATCAGCAATGGCGATATTAAGAGTTTTGTCGTTCATACCCTCAATTTGAGGTAGCATGTGAAGATCAATCTTTGTACGGCGCCACAGACATCCTTTCATATTTTTCACTGCCAGCGTGACAACCGTGTGCATGTGGGTTTTCATGACCGGGATTGAAACGACAACGTCGTACTCGACCACTTCCGGACAAACCTTGAGCGACTGTATTGCAAAGCCGTCTTCGATAATCACAGGAACGGGCTGCTGAACGTCCATATCAATTAACGGACAGTTGCGCTCACGGGCCACAGACGCAATACCCGTTGCTTCGAAAGCCTCCATTGTTTTAACTCCTATTATTGGACTCTCACCAACGGCGACACTTGCTCCTGCCTCGCGAAATAGATCAATTGCTGCAGCCACAACCTGGGGGTTGGTTGTAATCCCTGATGCGGGAGTGGCAATTCGTCCTGCATTGGGCTTTAAAAGAACTCGCTTGCCCTTAACTGCAGAGAGGTTGATCTGTGAGAGAACCTCTCTCGTGTTATTATATGCACCCTTACCCGCAGCGACGTGGACATGTGGATTAGACTTGTCATCGCAAAAAGGAGTTGGCAGCAGTGAACTCATATTCATCAGGTCAGCACCCCCCATCGTTTTCAGCGTCTGTCACATTCTGCACTCCAAATACAGGGCGGGCTATGGCGTACGAACCAAGCACCCGTATGGTGTTCTCTTTTTCGATCTCAGACAGCGCTTCCATGATACGGTGTTCTTCAAAATGTCCTTCCACATCTATGAAAAAATGGTACCGCCCAAGCGTTTCCTTTGTTGGACGAGACATGATAGATACCAGGTTAATGTTCCGAGAGGAAAATGCAGAGAGTATATCGCTCAGTATTCCGGGCCTGTCTACACTTTCTACAATAAGAAGTGTTGTCTTATATTTATGTGTCGGGTCATACGCAGTAGGATGGGGTGCTATGACAATAAACCGAGTCTGGTTGTTGGAACGATCCGCGATGTTGGGTATCATCAGGGGGAACTCGCCCGGTTTAACGGCGAAAGTCGGGACAATGGCTGCCTCGTTTGGAACCTTCCTGCGCAATTGCTTCAGTGACGTTCCATTGCTTTGAGTGGTGATTACGCCAATATTTTCCATGCTATCAAGAAAACTCTCACACTGACCCTGTGCAACGAATTGGGCATACACACTTTCTACCTGATCAATGGAACTGCAGTTGGCGGCAAGAGTGAACTGTATGGGTAGCAGCAACTCATGTACAATGGAAAGGTTGCTATGGACAAGAAGGTCGAGTACAATGCTCACATACCCCTCTGCCATGTTCTCTATGGGTAGAACCGCACAGGAACATTTATCGCCAACCGCGGCAAAGGCTTTGCCTATTGTTGAATACAGCTCTACTCTAAATTCTCCGTCACTCTCTTCGCCATACTTTCTGGCAGCCAGCTCAGAGAATGTGTTTGCCGGTCCAAGGGTCGCTATTGTTCTCATATCAGATCATCCATATTATGGTATCAGACGAAGCACACACAGGAAATACTGTGTTGCCAGATATAGATATATCTTTCATCTTCTTAATATTCACTGCCCGTTCAGGCCGAATGATGGGCATTATATTAGCGGGTTGTAAGCGCCAACCTTTCCACACCCGAATAAAATCGGAGGCATCCATGAGAGCCGTTGAATAAACTATGAAGGTAAACTATATAGAAGGTCAATATTATAGTTGATTAGATATGGAGTTTAACGAAAGCGATTTGGGTAGGGGATATCTAAAATTCTGT
>JAPWVK010000161.1 GCA_029241965.1 Candidatus Methanophagales archaeon | reverse complement strand
TCTAACCGCAATAACTGCGTATCATGTGGGTAGAACAGACCTCATGAGATCGCCTACGGCTTTCCGTAGAATGAGCTTGGATTAGGCTGACAAGGTAGTAAACAAATTTTTAGAGCAAAAGCGAAGAAATTACAGGAATAACGGCAAATCCGAACGATTTGGTTGGCGGTTCCAGAGGCTCTTCTGTAATTGACGTTATAGCAAGCATCTTCTACGATGCCAAGCGGGCTAAAAAGTTTAACCAAGAAAGCTTCGCGGTTCCATCGAGAACATCCCATTCGTCTGTTCCCCGTCAGGCTCAATCTATTTATAATTGGTGTAAATCAATTGCAAGTTCCACATTATTCTCGGCATAGTCACCTGTCCTGCTGATACTGTCATATGCTAATTTGCAGATAAGATAGCCTAATTTACATTGGATATTCCGACTTACAAAATAATTACTGCTACCTTCCAATCATCTCCCCATACACCTCAATCGCCTTCCTCAAGTCCTCCTCCTTCAATAACCCATTCGGGGTCGGCACTTCAAATATACGCTTTGGTATACGCAGTTTCGTGAGGTCATAACCTTCCTGGAACTTGAAGTCCATCTTAGCACGATGAATATCTCTGCCAAGGCTTTCTAACTTCTCCTCAGTCCAGCCCTCCAACCCTATTGCATCCAAAGCCTTTATTACTATTTCGGGTGTGTACACTTTCCGTGCAAAGAAGCAGACCACGAGACTTGACGGTATCTGTCGCCACTCTTCTTCCTTCAATAACGCACTCACCACATCTTCTATCTTGAATTCTTTACCTATCAACTTCAGGTCAAGGTCGTATCCCGCGGAATCGAGATGGCTGTGCCGCGCACCCGTGAGATTATTCAGGTAACATGCGAGTCCTGTATGGTATTCCGGCATTTCATTACCGCCAAATGCAAGTGCATAATCCTGCCCGCCATAAACGCTTGACGCATACTCAACGCCCTTAGCCAGACTCTGATAAAACTCGTTTGGCATCTCCACGATCTTATTTATCGCAGCGGAATAGGCTTGAACATCACCCCACTTGAGCTCAAGACCATCGGTATGCTCCTTCGTGATTAGCCCCTTTGAATACGCCTCCGTCGCCCATGCTAAGGTAACGCCAGTGCTTATCGCATCCATGCCCACACTGTCCACCCTATCATTCAATCTCAAATAATCCTCGGCGCTCTCCATCCCAAGCATGAAACCAAGTGAGTAAATAGTCTCGTTGTCGTAAGGAATGGTTGAGGTCTTGAAATAATAGCCCGGCGCGTATAGTTCTCTGAGCGATGCTAAATGGACACAACCCACAGGGCAGTGCGCGCACGAAATCCGCCTCGATAAATACTTCTCGGCTATGTTCTCACCCGAGAATTCGCGTCCTATCTCCTCCGGTGCACTCGCAGATTCTAAATTCTTGTATGCCATCCCACCGAGTTTATTCATCGAGTAAATCTTACCCGGCGTGCCCAAATCGTGATATTTCTCCATTGCATCGGTCTTAACTACAATGTCCTGTATCTCATCGTAAACGCGCTTGTATTCCTTTCTCTTTGCCTTCGGTATTTCTATGCTCTTATCTGCGGCTATAACCAGGGCTTTCAGTTTCTTCGAGCCCATCACTGCACCCAGACCGAGCCGCCCGAAATGACGATACGTTTCTGTTACCGCGCAGGCATATCGCACCAGTTTCCCACCCGCAGTGCCCGTGCGTATAATGGTCCTTACGCCCGCACCCGTCTCCACTTCTCTTAAAACCCTGCCCACCGTTACCGCGTCCATACTCCAGATAGAAGAAGCATCGCGGAACTTCACTTCATCGCCCGCAACCGCTAAATATAACGGGATGTCACTTGCACCTTTGATTACTATCGCACCGTAACCCGCTAATTTTATAGCCATCGCACTTCTACCACCGCAGTGGCTTTCACCAAGATTGCCGGTTAATGGCGATTTGAACATTGCCACGGTCTTAGAAGCTGAGGGATATAAACCATTGAAAGGACCAACGGCGAAAATGATTGGATTCGATGCACTTAGAGGGTCTATACCTTGCGGGCATTCTTCAGTCAGAAGTTTTATCGCAACGCCCGAACCACCCAAATACGCATCAAACAAATCCGCTCTTTCCTCTGTTCTGATGTCTTTCTTCGTTAAGTCTATGTACAGAACCCTATTCATATCTTCTACTTTCATTAACATTTCTTTTGTCTCCTAATTAAGCGTCAACTAATCCAATAGCGTTATGCACGCAGTAATTCGCACATTCACCGCAGTATTTGCATACGATGGGCTTATCCCGCTCGTCATCCCAGAAAATAGCACCTATAATGCAGGATTGCGCACAAAAGCCACAGCCTATACATTTGGTCTCATCCAGTACTACCCCGCCTCCTTCTTTCCGTTCTACTAACGCACCCGTGGGACAGACTTTTGCACACGGTGGATTCTCACATGTACGACAGACAACGATTACGAAGCCTCGCTCTATCCCACCTGCGGACCGTACTCGTATCGCCGATTTGTCAAACCCTGCTCTACCCTCTCGCCTTGAACATGCAAACATACACTCCATACACCCAATGCACTTGTTCACATCAAGCGCCGCTAATTTTTTCGCCATATCTACTTCCTCTTGACCTCTTATGAAAAGGACATGCACAACTAAAAGATTATTCCATTGATATAAACTCGCTGGTATCTATGTAAAAATCTGCTTTTGGCAATAGTTTAGTCCCGCACGTGCTGTAAGTCTGCATACAATGACCGAGGACGGTACAAAGGCTAACGATACCTTTTTGACTATTGGTCAGACTTTGAAGAAGTTAGGTGTGAATGTGTATGAGTATATCTGTAATCGGGTCAATAAGCGTTTTTGCTTGCCTTCGCTTGCGGAACTGATTAGGGGAAAGAGGTTCCTGGAGAAAGACTACGATACGGGTTTGAAGGCTGTGTGTTGGGCGTGGTATAGTTTTAGGAACTATCTCGTAGTGCAGTAGAATATTGATATGTGTGCATGACTGAATAGTATCTTCAACCCGTAGGTAACTGTGAAGTAGTATATCTTCAGTCCATTACCAATCAATATGGAGTGGATACATATAAACGCTCTTTTTATACCACTTATACCAATATTATCCTTAACTATACACTAAGAGAAGAACGAAATGGCAGCGATAAACTTCAAAGAGATAGAAGCGAAATGGCAGCGTAGATGGGACGAAGACAAGCTTTTTGATGGTAAAATCAGTGCAAAGGATAAGTTCTTTTTTACCGTACCGTATCCATACACCTCCGGGCCGTTACACATAGGCCATGGGCGGACATACACAATAGGCGATATAATAGCGCGATTTAAACGTTTGCAGGGCTACAACGTGCTATTTCCTATGGCGTTTCACGTTACAGGCACGCCGATTTTAGCGATTGCCGATAGCATTGCGAAAGGCGAGGAAAAGGTCGTAGCACGATTTAGAGATTACATTGCGATTTATGAAGACGCGGATAAGGTGGATAAACTCTTAAATAGTTTCCGTAGTGCAGAGAACGTTGCGAATTTCTTCGCTGCTCGCATCTCCGAGGATTTCAAGCGGATGGGCTATTCCATAGACTGGCGACGGAAGTTCAATACCACCGAACCGATGTACAACAAGTTCATCGAGTGGCAGTTCAAAAAGCTGTACGATAAGGGCGTGATAAAGAAGGGAAAATACCCTATTGCTTATTCCATTGAAGATGACTCGGCGGTCGGAGAAGACGACATAGAAGGTGGCGACACCGATAAAGTATCTGTGATTGAGCACACGGCCATAAAGTTCAAACTTGCAGACGGCAGTTACTTAATTGCTGCGACTCTGCGTCCCGAGACCATTTTCGGAGTTACAAACCTCTGGATAAACCCTGCTGCGAGCTACGTCAAAGTCAAAGCCGGAAACGAAACCTGGGTAGTGTCGAAAGAAGCTGCAGAGAAATTAGGCTACCAGAAGGAAGAAATAGCTGTTTTAGAAGGGGCAGCAGGTAGTTCTTTTGTAGGTAAGAATGTAAAAGAGCTTGTTGAAGGCAGAGAGATCCCGGTTTTACCGGCCAGCTTCGTTGACGAAGACGTAGGCACCGGCGTGGTCTATTCGGTCCCTGCGCATGCTCCGTATGATTACATCGCACTGGAAGATGTGAAAAGGTTGGAGGGTGTGGAAATCGAGCCGATTAAGATAATAGACATAGGAGGCTATGAATTACCGGCGAAAGAGATATGTGAAAGAATGAATATAGCGAACCAAGAGGATGAACGACTGGAAGAAGCCACGCAGACCATCTATAAGGACGAATTTTATCGTGGCGTATTGAATGATAAATGTGGCAAATTTGCGAATGTAAAAATAGCAGATATAAAAGACGAAGTTAAGGATTGGCTGAAACGCGAGAATATAGCGGATGTGTTCTATGAAACTTCACGTAAGGCGGTAACACGCGGTGGCGACAAGGTGATTGTCGCGGTTCTGCAAGATCAGTGGTTCATAGATTACACTCCCGAGTGGTGGAAAGAGTTGGGGCATAAACTCGTGGAAGGCATGACGTTCTATCCGGAAAGGTACAAGACCTATATGCACGACATTATTGATTGGCTGGCTTTTAGACCGTGTGCGCGTAAAAGAGGCTTGGGTACACAGTTCCCGTTTGAAAAAGGCTGGATTATCGAGTCTCTGAGCGATTCTACTATTTACATGGCTATGTACACCATAGCACATCTGCTGCGGCAATTGCCGGTTGATGCGTTAACCGAACGGTTCTTTGATTTCGTGTTCCTGGATATTGGCGATGCACCGAAATTGTCAAAGGAGCTGAACGTGGATGCAGACGTATTGAACCGGATACAAGACGAGTTTACGTACTGGTACCCGAACGATCTGCGGCATACTGCACCACCGCACCTGTCCAACCACCTGGTATTCTTTTTGATGCACCACGCGGCGATATTCCCGGAAAACATGTGGCCCCGAGCGATTACTCTGAATGAGTTGATGATTCGGGAAGGCAAGAAGATGTCAAAGAGCAAGGGCAACGTGATTCCGTTAGCTGACGTGTCGGAACTCTATGGCGTGGATTTGTACAGGCTTTATTGTGCGATTAATGCGGATTTCGCAACTGTAGTCAACTGGCGAGAGCAGGATACGGAGTCGTTGCGGAAGAGGCTTAATGCGGTGGTCGAGCTATTTGAGGATAGTATAGACGTGGAAGGCTTAAACGAGGCAGAGCTCACGCATATAGATAGATGGCTGCTGTCACGGTTATACAGGCGGTTACGTGAATCTGTTGAGCGGTTTGAAGCGTTTCGGATACGTGAAGCCGGCATAAATATGATTTTTAACGCTATGAACGACATCCGGTATTATGAGCAGCGGCAGGATAAAGACAGACGTAAGAGGATAGTTCGGAGCGTAATTGATGAATGGTTGATTGTCTTGTCGCCTATTATACCGCATATCTGCGAAGAGATATGGCATAAATTGCATGAATCGTTTATTTCTGTGCAAACGCTGCCGGAGCTAAACGAGGCGTTTATTGACGACCGTGTGGAACGCGAGGAGGAGTACCTGGTTTCGTTGATTGACGATATAAAAGAGATACTGAAAGTAGCGAGAATCAAGCCGACAAAGATTTACGTTTATACTGCGGAGGACTGGAAGTGGGAGCTATTCCGTGCGATAAAGGATTTGCCGGATAAAGATAAAATCCGAGAGGCGATGAAGCTCAGAAAGGATAAGAGCACAGTGGATTTTGTGAAGCAGGCGATGAAAAGTAAGCGGGATTATTTTGAACTCGGAGAGCCGGAAGTTATTGAGCGAGAGAAAGAGTATTTGGCTAAAGAGTTCGGGTGTGAAATAGGGATAAACGAGGACTACGATCCGAAGGGTAAGAAGAGGTTTGCTGTTCCGCTAAAGCCTGCGATTTTTGTGGAGGGGTGATGTGATAACATCACATAAGTAAATAGTTTTAACATATCCAAAATAAAAATAATGAGTGATAAAAGAATGGAAAAAGAACAATTTTATTTGATGGCTTATGCAGTTGCAATGGCTGATTATAATAGAGCCTTAACGATAGCTAAAGAGTCAAAAGAGTATTATGTTACTACTAAAGATAATACATTAGCATCTATTTTTGAAAAAATAGAGAATGCGCTTACATATAGAAAAAATAAAGAATACGATAAAGAACAAGTGCTATGGCTGAAAATTTCTGACTTAGCCAAGAACATAGATAATACATTGTCTGTTTTTGCTAAAGCTTGTTATTATGATGCAATTGCTGATTCGGATGAAGACAATAAGGCTAAAAATCTTAAATATCATAAGAGAGTAAAAGAAGAATTTGAAAAAATTGATGATAAAATCTTACTTTTACTTGTTTCCGCGTGGCTTGAGGAATTACCTGAAAAGAGGGCAAGTATCTATGAGAAAATTGCCAACGAATTTAATAAAGCGAATTTAAGGGATTTAGCAAAACAAGCTTTAGGCCACCATTATTTGGCATTAACTAGAGTTGCGGAGACACCAAAAGAGAAAGCGGAATTGCATAAGAAAGCCGCGGATGAGTTCAAAGCGGGGAAGAATGATGATTCGTATCACTGGGCAATGGGCACGCATTATACTATATTAGCTAGTGTTGCGGGGTCGCCAAAAGAGATAGCAGAATTGTTAAAGAAAGCCGCAGATGAGTTCAAAGCGGGGGAAAATGATGATTTGTATCACTGGGCAATGGGCACGCATTACAGGGCATTAGCCGTGATTGCCGAGTCGCCAAAAGAGGGGGCAGAATTGTTAAAGAAAGCCGCAGATGAGTTCAAAGCAGGAAACATAGACAATTTGTATCACAAGGCAATGGGCGGGCACTATGGGGCATTAGCAAAGGGCACAGAATCGCTTGATGAACGAGCAGTATTGAACAAGAAAGCTGCTAACGAGTTCAAGAAAGGAAAAGAAGAGGAGCTGTATCACAAAGAAATGGCATGGCATTACTATCTTTCTTCCCTACTTAGCCAAGATAAACTGAAAAGAGAAGATTTAAAATCAAAAGCGGTAAAAGAATCTAACTGGTTGTTCATTGCTAGCATTGCTTTATCACTTTCCAAAATCACAAAAAAAACAGAAAAAATTATTTACTTAATAAAGGACGCAATATCTTCGTATGAAAGATACTTAGATGAAAAGGGGAAAAAACTTCCTACGTTTACAATCTTTATAGATGGGAATTTGAAGGACGAGCAGATGGTTAAAAGCGTTACTGAAAAATGCAGAGAATATTTTGATACTAAAATCTCACCTTTTTTGAAAAATAAACCCGTTGAAGTTGAAGAATTAGATACTATGATAGAAAGAACTGATTTCATTCTGATGCTTGTGAAAAACAATGTCGATGAGATATTATCATTTGAAATGGGCTTAGCTTATACCGCTGGTAAACCCGTAGTGCTATTTGTTTCAGGTGATATATCCAGATTAAAGCCAATATTTTCAAAAGCAGCGACTATAACTCAGAAATTAGAATATGCAATTACTGTTCTAAGGCTCTTTTCTATAATCAAATCAGGAGAGATATTAAAAGTCGAGAAAGATGAAAAGGAGAAAATAACAGATTTTCTAAAGTCCATAGAAAGATTTAAAATTCCAGAACCAAAAGTCGAATTCAAACCTCCGTTTATCGAAGAGAAAACGCCCTTAAAACCAGAGTTTGGGCGTTTGAGAGGTGATAAGGTGTGAGTCCTTCAGAAGACTTTTCAGGACTAGGAGGGTCAATAGATCGCCTCGAGAAAAGAACGGAAGAAGAAAAAAGACGACTTGAGGAGAGAGAGGAAATTCTTAATCTACTGAGGAAAGCCAATGAAGAGATCCAAGAACTTAAAAAGAGTAGGGTAACAAGAGACGAAATGGCAGAATTTTTTGATAAATTTTTGAATGAGTTTAGTCATGTTCTAGCGGGTATAGAGGATACAAAAACTAAGGGATTATTCAACGGATTTATAAAAACTATGTCCAAAACCATTAATGCGTTCTGGAGAGGCTAAATATGGAAAACAAAAGATACGAACCGATGATTGCAGCAACTTATCCTGCCGCTATGGCTGGATTGTGTTTGACTACTTTAGCGATTATTTCGTCTAAGTTTTGCGTATCAAAAGAGATAGTTTTTATGCTATCAGCAGCATCTTTAGCATTTATTACGAGTTCTTTTTTTATTTTCGCACATGTTGTTACAACAGAGTGGGGAGAATCGAGCAACACACAAAATCTGGATAAAACATGTTGGTGGTCTATTTCAAAATGGGCGTTCTTAATAGGAATTATTTTAGTGTTTATAGCAGTAATACTCATTTTTTACAATTTTTGTTTAACGGGCTTTGAAATTAGCACATGAGATACTGAAAGTAGCGAGAATCAAGCTCAGCAAAATTTACGTTTATATTGTGACGTCGGCATCGCCGCCTGCTCGCTCTTTCACCTCAAATGGATTGATGTGGTTCCCAAAAAGGTCATAAAAAGCTGCTTGTGAAGACTGTGATGTACGCTACCATGCCTGTTATCGAATCGTATTTAATATGGAAGTGACAAAGCAGGTGATTTTTGGATGCAGCCGGAAAGAAGACGAATATATAGGAATACACAAGCGTGCTATTGCAGCAAAGGTAAACTATACGGTAAAACTCGTAAAAGCGCAATATGGCGGTGCTGTAACCGCTATTATGCTGTATCTGTTGGAAGAAAAATCGGTGAGAAAAATGCAGAATGGCGATAGTTAGCCCCTTATCTTTTCAGCCAGCAAGGCGACTCGTTTACCAAGTTCCTTGCATTCCTTCCTCGCCTGCTCGTCCGGTGCTCCGTTTGATGCCGCACCATAATGCCCGCCGCTTGAGATAGGGTCGCCACAAACAACCATACCATGCACTAACATCGCCTGTAGAATTGCTAATATGGTCGTTTCTCTGCCACCTGCTCGATGCTTGGACGAAGCGAATGCAGCACCTACCTTGTTTTCCAACTCTCGCCTTACTTCTATTGACTTATCAATCACGGCTTTCACTTCTTGCGTGGGTAGTCCAAAGTAAGTGGGCGAGCCTATGATTATACCGTCAGCCCATCTCAGATCGTCCATTTCTACTTCTGTTGCCTTTTTCAGCCGCGTATTCGCACCGCCTTCCACCGCGCCATTCTCCACTTCGTTCGCCATCTGCTCCGTGTTTCCAGTCTGGGAATAATAAATAACAAGCACTTTTGCCATCTTTTCGCCTCCTTAATACGTTAAACCTTCTTATCATAACGTTTGGGTGATAACTATAAATAGGAGATGTATATGTTATGATATGAGCATCGCTGACGACATCGTGATTGAAATTTTCAGGCATAATAAAGAACTTCCTGTTATATTAGCAAAGGCAATCAAGCATAAACTCGGCATTAGCACCGGTGAATTCAGTAAAAAAGCGGGTATTCCCGTAAGCACGCTTTATAAAATCCTGTCCGGCGAGCGCGACCCGAACCTGCGAACCTTCAGGCGGATAATAACTACAATACAAGAGATAGAAAGCGGATGTGCGAAAAAGAAAAAATTCATCGCGGTTATTTGTTCGCGTGGGGTCTTAGATGAAATAGACCAAGCGGATATATACACAGGCAAAGAGCCCATAGACGTCAAAGAATATGCTGTGACTACCATAGAAGAATCGTAACTACTCACCCACTACGAATTTATTGCAGATAAGACTTTATATTATCCATCCCAATAGTTGTAAATAAAACCTTTCGATTGATGGAGGGACTATGCGATGAATATACCTACCCGTGATGAAATTCGTGCAGCCTA
>JAPWVK010000160.1 GCA_029241965.1 Candidatus Methanophagales archaeon | reverse complement strand
TCATACGAGTTATTGAAGAGGCAGATAGAAACAAAAGGGCTGGGCGCGGATAGTTTCGAGTTTTATCTTGACGCTTTTCGTTATGGTATGCCGCCGCATGCCGGCTGGGGGCTTGGCGTTGAAAGATTGTTAATGAGCATGCTAGAGGTAGAAAACATAAGGGATGTAGTGCTTTTTCCACGAGATAGGAGGCGGCTGACGCCATAGTCTTGGAATTAGGAATTACAAATTACGAAGTACGAATGATTCGTTTGCATCTAGGTCTTTGGCATCAGGATATTACTCTACGGAAGGAAAAAACCAAAAAATTTATATATAGATTGTAACAGATTATTCAGCAGGGGTGAAAGAGGTATGGCAACTGAAGCTGAAACGGATGAAGAAGAAGTAAAAGAAGTAGAAGGAGCAGAAGAGGTAAAAGAAGCAGAGAAGGCTAAAGAAAAGCCTGGAACAAAAACGGAAGAGGCGACAAGGCGCGTGATGGAATCAATAAAAGACCAGGTTGAAAAATCGCTTTTAGGGAAGATAGAGGAGAAGGAGGTGGATGTGGTTCCGGAAGCGTTAGTAATAGGTGGAGGAATAGCAGGGATGTATGCCGCATTGGATATTGCGGATGCGGGGTTCAAGGTGCATCTGGTCGAAAGATTACCTTCTATCGGTGGGCACATGGCACAGCTTGATAAGACGTTCCCAACGCTTGATTGTTCCGCTTGTATTCTAACGCCAAGACTGGTGGATGTTGGTGCGCATCCAAACATAAACCTGATGAGCTATTCAGAGGTAGTAGGAGTAGAGGGGTCAATCGGAAATTTCAAGGTGAAGGTACTAAAGAAAGCGAAATACGTAGATGAGGCGACATGCACCGGCTGCATGATGTGTGAAGACGCTTGTAGATTGAAGGGCAGGTTTCCAAACGAGTTTGATTTAGGACTGATGAAGAGAGCGCCAATATATAGACCATTCCCGTTTGCAATTCCCGCTAGTTATACCATAGACAGCGAGACTTGTTTGATGATAAAGAAGGGGAAATGTGGAAAAGCAACACTTGAAAGCACGGCAGAAGCAAGGGGAAAGAAAGAGAGAGGAGAAGAAGTAACCAAGAATGAAGCTCCTCCCTGTGTTCTGGCGTGTGGTCCAAACTGTATAAATCATGATATGAAAGACGAGATAGTGGAGATAAACGTTGGCGGGATTATAGTAGCAACGGGTTATGACATCATTGAGCCGGAGTGTATGCCAGAATACAAGTATGGAGTTTACCCAAACGTAGTTAACGGATTGGAGTTTGAACGATACTCCTCGGCAAGTGGTCCAACAATGGGTAGGATATTGATAGGTGACATGCCAGAGCCAAAAGATGCGGTCTTCCTGTCCTGTGTGGGTTCGAGAAACTCGCAGACAGGGTACGAATACTGCTCTCGTGTATGCTGTATGTACATAGCGAAGCAGGCGCATTTGCTACAGGAGAAAGTTCCAAGCTGCAACATAACAGTTTTATATCAGGACGTGCGGGCATTTGGAAAAGGTTTCGAGGAATTTTATGACCGTGTAAGAGGAGAAGGACTTAGCTATCGAAGAGGTCTGGCATCCGAGATATACAAGAAACCTGGCAGTGATAGAGTGATAGTGCGAGCAGAAGATACAATGCTTGGCGAGCCTATCGAGATCGAAGCAGACCTTGTAATACTTGGCGTGGGACTTAAACCGAGTGAAGGCATGGATAAGCTATTGGAAATGATGGGAGTCCCACGGACGTCAGATAATTTTGCAAAAGAGGCACATCCCAAACTCAGACCGGTAGATACAGATGTAGCCGGCGTTTTCGTTACCGGCTGTGCGCAGGGACCCAAGGATATTCCTGACAGCGTTGCGCAGGCAAAAGGAGCGGCTGGTGCTATTCTTGCGGTATTAGCAAGGGGTAAAGCGAGCGTAGGACCTGTAGTAACAGAGATAGAAGAAGAGACGTGCATAGGAAGTATGTCGTTGATAGAAATGGCGGAGAAGATAGGGGCGTAATAAAGGAGGTAAAAAAATGGCTGAAGAAGAGGAATATGATTACATAAAAATCCCGCCGACGGATAGTGTAGAAGGAGTAGCGGCGGGTGCTCCCGAGGACGCACCCAGGATCGGCGTTTATGTTTGCCACTGTGGTATAAACATAAAGATGGTGGTAGATGTAGATGAGGTGATGAGGTACGCAGCATCTTTGCCGAACGTTGCTGTTGCGCAACATTACATTTTTATGTGTTCGGACCCTGGTCAGGACCTGATAAGGAAAGACCTTGCTGCGGGTAGGGTTAACAGAGTGGTAGTGGCTTCTTGTTCACCGAGGATGCACGAGCCCACATTCAGAAAGACCTGTTCGGATTCGGGAATGAACCCGTTTTACTATGAAATGGCGAACATAAGAGAGCACTGTAGCTGGCCACACGGTGATTTTATTAAAGAAGCGACAGAGAAGTCGAAGGAATTGGTAAAAAGTGCAGTTGCGAGGTGTGCCTTATTGGAACCCCTTGAGGAAAAGGAAGTGGAAGTCACTCCGGAGGTGCTGGTGATAGGCGGCGGTGTAACCGGGATGTATGCAGCATTGGATATTGCGAATGGTGGCTACAAGGTGCATTTAGTGGAAAAAAATCCGTCTATTGGTGGGCACGTCGCGCAATTAAGCAGGTTTTTCCCCACTCTCGAGCGTGCGACTTCACTTATGACGCCGCGAATGATAGAAGTGGGCGCGCATCCGAACATAAATCTGATGGCTTATTCTGATGTTGAAGAGATAGGCGGCTATATCGGTAATTTTGACGTAAAGGTAAAGCGGAAGCCGCGATACATAGATATGGAGAAATGCAAGGATTGTACCCCATGTATAGAAGCATGCCCGGTGAAGGATATACCGGATGAATTCAATGAGGGTTTGAGTACGAGAAGTGCCATTTATATACCTTTCCCGTTTGCGGTTCCGCCTGCGTATACAATAGATGCGGAAAATTGTTTACTGCTAAAAGAGGGTAAGTGTGGCGATGCAACGCTGGAAACCATAAAGGAAGGTAAAGCAGTTCCACCCTGTATGGCGGCATGTCCGGGCGCAATAGATTTCGAGCAGAAAGAGGAGATAGAGGAGTTCACCGTTGGGACGGTAATAGTGGCAACCGGGTATGACCTCGTGGACCCAAGAGTATCGGCGGAGTACAAGTATGGCGTGTATCCAAACGTGATTACGAGCATGGAGTTTGAGCGGCTATTATCGCCCAGTGGTCCTACGGGTGGCAAGATAGAGCTAAACGGAAAAGAGCCGAAGGACATTGTGTTTATAAGTTGTGTCGGGTCAAGGAATAAGCAAGTGGGGAATGAATACTGCTCAAGGGTATGCTGCATGTACTTAGCGAAACAGGCGTACTTAGCAAAGGAGCAACTACCGGATGCAAATGTAACGGTGACTTTCCAGGACGTGAGAGCGTTTGGCAAAGGCTTTGAGGAGTTTTACGGTGATGTGAAGTTAAGTGGTGTTTTGTATTCGAGAGGACTGCCCGGCGAGATATACAAGAAAGCGGGTACTGACAGAGTAGTGGTGCGTGCCGAGAATACACTGATTGGAGAGCCGATTGAGAAAGAAGCGGACATCGTGGTGCTTGGTATGGGATTGAAACCCAACAAGGGCGTCGAGAGCGTAATAAACATGCTAAAACTATCCAAGTCCGTGGACGGGTTCTTGATGGAAGCACATCCCAAACTCAGACCGGTAGATACAGCAACAGATGGTATTTTTATTGCGGGATGCTGTGCAAGTCCAAAAGATATAACAGACAGTATAGCACAGGGCAAAGCGACAGCTTCCGGTTCATTGCTCTATCTGGTACAACTGAAGGCGAAGATAGAACCTGCGATTTCAGAGATAAACGAGGAGATTTGCATAGGCTGCGGGACTTGTGCAGAGGGCTGTCCGTACGGTGCGCTTGAGCTTGACGAGGTACGGCTGGTGATGACGGTAAACGAAGCGGTTTGCAAAGGCTGTGGTGGATGTAACGCAGTGTGCCCTTCAGGTGCAGCGACAATGAAGCATTACCGGGACAGACAGGTATATGCACAGATAGATGCGTTGACGGAGATAGGACTGCAGCTTGAGATGGTTACTGCGGGAGCAGCCGCTGAGGTTGCATCAGGTGCAGAGCCGGCAGAAGCGGAAGTTGCGGAAGCAGAGCCGGCAGCGGTGGAGTGAGTTTCACTCCCACCCTTTTTCTATTTTTTGTTTGTAGTTGTTAGAACCACAAGAGCCCACAGGAGCAGCAGCAAAGTACGTGATGTAGTCTGAAGATAAAAAGAATAATCGTACGGTTATTTGGTATCAGAATTGAGAGAAGTTGTTTTGGATTCGTTCGTTCATGGACGATGAACAAGCATCGCTTTTTGGAAGAAGAGCCGCCGTCCCCCTCAGGGTAAAAAGGGGAAATCAAGGAAAGAATTTTTCTATCTGATTTTTGGTAATAATAGAAAAGCTTACGTATAGATACTTGATTACAAATTCACAGCCTTATAAGAAGAGAAACTGTGGACAGGAAAGGTACGTGTTAATAACATATGCTTTTATATACCTCGGACTATAAACGTATGAGAAGGATGTGCTATAAAGAAGGAGGGAAGAGGGAAGAATGAGAAGAAGAGAAGAAGAGGGGGCGAAGGTGAAATTGTTAAATTGTTTTGTGCTGGCGAGTGTTCTTTTATCTGTGTCAGCGCTTTCCGGAGCGGTGGTGTGTGCAGCGGAAGAACACCCATCCGGTCCTGTACCAACAGAAATAAAGGTTACTGTGGATCCGCAGAGCATCCCGGCTGATGGGACGACACAGTCCACTATAACGGCTCGCGCAAGGGATAATAATGAAGCCAGTGGGGGATACATACTTACATTTGAAATAGGAGAAGGTCCAAATGATGTGGAGCTGATTCCTGTCCTGGACGGAGGAAGTTTTCCAGATACCGCAGTGTGGGACGAGACCGATGAAAATGGCTATGCGTACGCGAAGCTAAAAGCGGGAACAACGGAGGGACAAGTGACAATTAAAGTTTCTCGTGGAGGAGTATTCGAAACAGCAGTGGTCACTTTAAAAGAGCAAGGACAAACAGACCAATTCAAGATGTCGGTTGTTGAAGGCTGGAATCTTATCTCTATCCCACTGCAAATGGACAACAATTCGATCAACGCGGTGTTTACAAATGCGAGTAATGAAGATGTCTTATTTGCCTACGATGATGGTGGATGGGTTACCACAACATATTATTCCGCGTTACCAAGTTGGCATGGGGACTTTGAAACTATCGAGCTGGATAAGGGATATTGGTATGGCGCAAACTCTGCATATACAGTTACCATAGAAGGAACAGAAGCAGGTACAAGGAATGTACCAATAGCCACGGGCTGGAACCTGATAGGATACACGCGACTGAACGAATCAGGTCTTGATGACTTAATTCCAAATGTGAGTAATAACGATGTCTTATTTGCCTATGGTGGAGGATGGATTACCGCGACATATTATTCCGCATTACCGGGTTGGCATGGCGATATAAACAAAATGCAACAGGGCAAAGGGTATTGGTATGGAGCTAATGAAGCATTCACATGGGAGTATTAGAAAAGGAAACGATATGAAAAGAAGGGGTGAGTTAGGGATATTAACAACAACATTTAAATATAGACTGAGCATTAATTAGAATATCTGTAATAGCAGATAATAAAGAAAGGAGGTGAAAAATGAGAACGAAAGGATATAAAACTGCACTCTTTTTGAGTGTTATATTAGTGATTTCGGCGATAGCAGTCATAGCAATTGCGGACGATACGGAAGCTCCTATCATTGAGTTCATTCCTCCGACACCTGAAAATGCGACAGAAGTACCAGACGATGTTGTTGTTAATGTGTCCATATCTGATGATGACATTTCTCTCGTATGGCTCGACTGGGACGGAACGAATTATATAATGTATGCGGCCGCTTTGAATATATACAACTACACTGTAACTAATTTGACAAACGGGACGACGTATACCTACAAAGTGTATGCAAACGATACAAGCGATAATATTGGTGTCAGTGAGACCCGAAGTGTCACTATAATAACGGACGGTAAAAAATCATTTGACCTGGAACTTGGTGAAGGCTGGAACCTGATTTCTATACCACTGGCGATAGACAATGCTTCGATCAATGCGGTGTTCCCAGATGCAAAGGATGGCGACGAATTATACAATTATGATGGCGACGACTGGCAGATAGCGACTTATTATTCCGCATTACCAGGTTGGCATGGGGACTTTGAAACTGTCGAACCAGATAAGGGATACTGGTATAGCGCAAACGCTACATATACCGCTACCATAGAAGGGACAGAAGTAGGTACAAGGGATGTATCAATAGCTGAAGGCTGGAATCTGATTGGATATACAAGACTGAGCGCTGCGAACCTTGACGATCTACTTACAAATGTGACCGATAAGGATGAGTTATACGATTATGATGGCGACGACTGGCAGATAGCGACTTATTATTCAGACTTACCAGGTTGGCATGGAGATATGAGTACAATGGAACCAGGCAAAGGGTATTGGTATAACGCTAATACTTCATTTACATGGGAGTATTGAATATAAACAAATTAGGAGGTGAAAAGAAAAAATGAAACTAAACAGAAACAAAATGGCAATGCTGATGATCGCTATAATGGTGACTTCAGTAATCGTGGCGATGACAAGTGCAGAGATATCGGTATTAGACACGCCACCACAACAGCCAGTACAAGTAAAAGGAGATGTTACTTATGATAATGGAACTCGAGTTCCTGATGGGTGGCTTGTGATTTTAACAGATGTTACGGAGGGTACCGAGTTAGGAAATGATACGACAGAAGATGTTATATCTGCGATTCCGCAATACGAGATAAAGGTAGATCCTTCTTTGATTGTTGTGGGACATGATATCAAAACTTCTGTCAGTAATGGCGGTTGGTCCGGTAATGAAACACACACGGTTCAAAGTGGTGAAGACGCAGTAGGGCATACGATAATGATGAGTGATCTCATTGTATATGGAGAAGAACCAACAGGACCAACAATCGTATCATACACAATATCAAACAGCACGATAACACCACCACAGACAACAGAGATAGATGTGGAATTCTCGGAAACAGTATCATACACGATTGCCATAGAAAGCGAAACAAGCACAGTATACGACTGGACAGGCGATGCCACAGACCCACAAGCTAAAATATGGAATGGAACATACAAAGCAGATGGGACAGTCGTTCCGGCAGGCACTTACACTGTGAATGTTACAGGGACAAACACAACAACTGGGAAGTATGTGACCGACACTACAAAAGTTATCACAGTATCAGGAGACGTGGTCTACGGAGTTGACCTAAGTGCGGACACGCAGGAAAAACCAGTAGCACCGAATGTGAATGCAACCTACACGCTGACGGTAAAGAACACCGGAAATGTTGTGGACAACTTCACACTAAGCGTGGAAAACGTAAACGATGCGACGACTGCGAGCCTGAGCAAGGAAGAAATAGTGAACCTGGAAGCAGGGTTAACCGAGGACGTTTCACTGAACGTCTGTGACGCAACAGAAGGGACCTTCGTGGTTAACGTAACGGCAACCTCAGAGAAGGGTGGCGCTGATGTTAACGATACAATAACAACAACGACAACTGTGCAGGTAGCACAACTGAACATAGCAGATATTAACGCAGAACCAAGTACAGGTGTAAATACAGCAAACCCAACAACAGTTAGTGCAACGATAACGAGCGGCGCAGCGTTGGAACTGGTAACATTATACGCTATTGATACTGCGAATTATACCTTGTATGCTGAGGACATACCAATAGGTGGGGACGATTACTCTTCGGAATGGGATGCAACAGAGTTTACGGTGACGGACGCGACAACTTCTTCGGGCACGAAACCAGTATTCGTAGGCAAAACTGTTAAATGGGACACAACAACATATTATAGTGTTCTCGGGAACCTAACAATTAATGCGACTTCAGGAACTGCAGTCGCTGTTGCCTTATTCGACAAGGACGATCTAAAATTGTCTAAACTTATTGACCCGCTTACTAAAGAGAGTTATTCCGTGGAGCCAGGAAACACGACTTTTGCACCATTTGCAGTGGATGCTACCGACAGAGATTCTATCACAGACATATGGGCGCTACTTGGGAGTTTAGAACCTTTAGAAGCAGTAACACTGACAGGTACAGAACCTGATTACAGTATCTCATTGGTGAAGACACAAGTACTCGATGGAGATTATACAGTGGGTATGGCTGCTCTGGATAAAGCAGGAGCCAAGGATTATAGCGAGACAACAGTATCAGTTGGTCTAACACCAACACCAACACCAACACCAACACCAGCGCCAAGAGGCCGCGGCGGTGGTGGCGGCGGTGGCGGTGTACCTGACACAGATGGCGATGGCTACACAGACTTAGAGGAAATGATTATGGGTACAGATCCGTTAGATCCATGTGATCCTAATCCCGAGTGTGTCGCATGCACAGATGCAATAGTAGAAGAAGTAATAACAGAGGTGATTACAGAACGACCTGCAACGCCAAAACCAAAGCCAAAACCAACGATAGCGCCAACAACGCCAGAACCAGAACCAGAAGAACCGGAAAAGAAGGTACCGGGATTTGAAGTAGTATTCGCGATTGCTGGACTGTTAGCAGTTGCATATCTGGCACTGAGAAGGAAGAAGTAAAGACAAAAACATAAAACTTTTTAACGGGGATGTTTTTTTAATCCCCCTGTTTTTTATTTTTATAGCAAGGATAAAAACCAACACTTTTTCTTTTTAGAAAAAAGAAAACCTGTGCTAAAAGAAAAACAAACAAAGTTCTTTTGGTAAAGCTTTTTACGAGAAAGTTTCTCGTGGAAATCTGTGTAATCTTGTGGTTAACTAAACAAATACTTTATTTTTGTCAAAATGTGGTTTTACCTCATATTCCGCACTTTTCGTTTATTCCGAATTCCATTCAGTTACGAATCAGTGAAATACAGTATTATGCGGATTTACATTCGTATGCACATCCCACATATATAGGACCTCCCGATTTCGTATGAAAAAGTGAATGAGGTAGATTAACCGCGTCTTTCTTCTGCCGCTTTACATTGCCACGTTCACCGGTAGCACGCAACCCGTATCCAGAACAGGTACAGAGAACGCATAGTCATCAGAAAAACCATGTGTGGATTGGAACGTTCTTAAGCCCTCTGCGATCTCCGCGGTGCACGGGGTTTTTAGGCACTGCCATCCACTTACGACCGAGCAATACGCGGATTTTTCCGTGAATCTGCCTCCTGGGTAAACAAATAGAGACGTGATTCCGGCACACCCTAACGTATCTTCTTCGCCGCCTGTTCAATAGCCCTTGAAACGCTTGCCTTTGGCTTTATCGTGGTAACCGGTAGATTTACTATCTTCTCAACGGTTGGGCTGACGATAGGCGCACATACAAGAGCAGATGCACCTTCTTTCTCCGCCTGGATAGCTACTATCATTGATTCTTCGTAACTACTCACCCCCGGTGTCAATCATATAGAACAGACTGAAGGAATAAATGGAGACCCTCTAAAAGCATCGTGAATAGCATCGAGGACACGACACCCGTTCTTCCGCGCTGTAGAGATATACCCACGAATACTACAGAACACATCCGCTCCTTCAGCAGTTCGGAAGGTGCCTGACACCTTCTGTTTCACTTTCATCATACGTACATCTCGCTCAGCCTGATTGTTGTCAAAAGGTACACTAAAGTCGTACATAAAAGCCAACACTTCCTGCTTGTATTCCTTTAAGCGGTCAAGTAGATTTTTGGGCGGAGATTGTTTGACTCTGCCCCGTTTTCCTGGTTCTTTCTGCGGTGGCGGATTCATTTCGAGTCCGTATTCAATGATCTTGTCGTATCGCGCTTCATATACCTTGATCTTTTCCGGATCAAGG
>JAPWVK010000159.1 GCA_029241965.1 Candidatus Methanophagales archaeon | reverse complement strand
TGAAAAAGGGATAAAAATAGTAAATTGATTTATTAATGGGGATAGGATAGGTCTGCTTCCAGAGGCTCAATAGATGTTTAATGTTTGTTTAGCGAACCATAGATTTCCACGAGAAACCTTTTCTTTGAAAGAAAAGCTTTACCAAAAGAACAAACGTGTTTTCTTTTAGCACAGGTTTTCTTTTTCTGAAAAAGAAAAAGTGTTGTGCTAATCTCGTGGAATCTCGTGGTTTCGTAGATTTGCTGTACAAACAAATATTTGATATTGCTTTCCATATCATTTTTTCCGTGCAGAGAACAACTATATCATACATAGCTGTTATTAGATGTGTGGAGTTACAATCTAAAAACCATGTCGCATAGAAACGGAGCGCATATTATCGCAGTAGCAGGAAAAGGTGGTACGGGTAAGACAGTGATAGCCTCGTTACTACTAAAATTCCTGGCCGAGAACGGAACAGGCGGGAGAGTGCTTGCAATAGATGCCGATCCCGCGTCGAGCTTACCAAGCACGTTAGGTGTGAAAGTGAATAAGACCTTAGGTGATGTGCGAGAAGAGATAGCATCGCCAAGCGGAGTCTTCTTCTCCGAAGACATGCCCACCGACATGCTGATTGAGTACAAAATAGACGAGATATTGGTGAATACCGCACGGTTCTCGGTATTAGTCATGGGTCGTTCTGAAGGTCCGGGCTGCTACTGCCTGATAAACGATATGCTGCGGCATTTCATTGATAAGCTGTCTTCGCGGTTTTGCACAATCCTGATAGATTGCGAAGCCGGGTTGGAGCATCTGAGCCGCAGAACGACTCGGGACGTGGATACAATGCTCGTAGTTAGCGATCCCACAAAACGAGGTATAGACACGGCATCCACGATAAAGAACATTGCGGAAAAGCTGCATATTGACTTCGGGCAGATATATCTGGTGCTGAACAAGATGACGGAAGACGAGAAAGTGAAGGCTGCCCTTGCGGGGCTGGTAAAGGATAGCAGGCTTACGCTTGTAGGAACGGTTCCTGAGGATGAGAACATAAGAGCGTTTGATTTAGTTGGTACGCCAATATTAGAGCTACCGGAGGATTCTAAAGCGGTTGTCGCAGTGAAAGAGATATTTGATAAGGTTTGTAAAGTATGAATGGTAGTTGGTAACATCTCTCGTCTTATACAATCTCTTCCCAAAGTCAAATCCCTTCTCTAATCGTTTTAGCTCAATATTCGCGTTTTTTCCCTGCCTCTTTTCTTCTATCCCGCGCTGCATCGCTTCAATTACTGCTTTTTACATATAGACCTCTTCGCTTCCGTGAGTAACACAGCCAACTGCGTTAAATTCTTCTTCTATTTCGTCCAGATTTAATCATTCCTCTGACTACTTCAAGAGACACTAACATCTGTACAAACTCCGTACTACATGTTCCTAAAAAAAATTACAACATCCACAATTTTTTTTGCAGCTACCGCAAATCAATTTAACTGTCGTTCCCTTATTAATTTTTTGGTAGTGGTAAGAAGCTACCAAAAATATGGCTATGTCCCACAATAGATAACCTGAAAAACGATGAGCGTAAATATGTTTCGGCTGTGGTGTTATACCCAGGCAATGGACATCAAAGAAGAAGGGACGATTGTAAAATCTTTTATAAAAAATTAGGGGGTGATAAATAAAAAATGGGAATAGATAAAACAACTATAGGTTTGTCACTAATCCTTGCAGTTGTTGTGGCGATGCTGGTGTTCTCTGCTTCTTTACCGGTAAGTGGTTCCGAATCGGTGCAGAACGCAACTGTGACGAAGAACATTACGGCGGTTAAAATCGTAGGTCAATCTGGCGCAGCAACTCCTGCAGTCACCCACTGGAACTTCTCAGGTCAGTCTGGCGCAACTGTAGCTGATCCCGCGAATTCAGCGGGTCAAACACAAGTTATAACTACTAATCAAACAGCCGTAGCATGCCTGAACAACACGAACACCGCCGCAGCTATGACTGTTTACATAACCGCAGGCGCATGGACTGGTGACAATGTGATATCATCAGAATCCTGGAATGTTTCTGATGGCACAAAGCCCGCTGGTTGGACAGTATTCGCTGATGACGTTGAGGTACCGCTTAATATTTCAAATGCACCTAATACCACACTCTCTGCGAATGGAAACTGGTCGCTTTGGCTAAAAGCAGCGTTAAACCAAGGTGGATCGGCAACATCAACGTTTAACGTGACTTGCGAGCTGTAAAACAATGTAGCTAAGAATAGGAACGGGGGCATAGGAGTATAAAGAACGGGGCGTTTTCGCCCCACTTTTTTTTTTAAAAAAGGGCATTACACGAAACAAAAACATTTAAAATAAACAGGAGTAAAAGAAAGACATGCGAAACGAAAAGGCGGATACCGCGAAGAACATAGCAACAATTCTAGCGTTCGGGTTATTAGTCTTGGTACTCTCGGCTACTGTCCAAGTCCCAATACAAATAGCATCTGCAACAACTGCGGAGAGAGTAATATTCTGCAATCTCAATGCTTATCCGGGCGATACAATAACGGAAGACATGACGCTGTATGGTGACCTTCCAGATAGGACAGGAAGCTGGCGAATTTTTTATAAGCAAATAGAAGGCGATTCGGAGAAGATGGACATAACTTCCTGGATAGAAGTGAAACCAAAGGACTATACAATAAAAACCGGAGAAGCAAAGCATTTTATGTTGATAATAAACGTGCCTTCGGATGCTTCCCTTGGACTATGGGGTGCGACATCAGAAGATGCAGGGATAGCGGGGCATGCAGCCCAAAGAAGAACCTACATAGAATTCAAGGATGCTGATGCAGAAGCTGTTGTGCAAGGTGCGGGCTCTACCACATACACAGGGATTAGAATACCAGTCTCAGTTAACGTTTTAGGAACACCCGAAAAACCGTCGCCATTCGAAGGCATTACAGACACGCTAAAATCGAATATCCTATCTATCGCTATGTTAGCGGTAATCGTTGTGCTTCTGGTAATACTGCTCAGGCGCAGGAAAACATGAGGCAGATACCAATAGCACTAACAATATTGGTTCTCATCTTCGTAGTAACTATCGCATCTGTAGCAGCAACCGCGGTAAATCGGTTATCCATCTGCAATAACGAAGGATATGCAGGCGATGTGCTTACTATACCAGTCACGCTGGAGTGCACATCAGTGGAAAGGATAGGGCACTGGCGCACTTTTTATAAAACGGTGGAAGGTGATTCGGCGAAGGCAAACATAACGAGCTGGCTAGAGGTAATTCCTGAGGATTACACACTTAAAGCAGGGGAAGAAAAGGAGTTTTCAGTGCGGATAAGCATACCGAAAGATGCAAAACCTGGATTGTATGGTGCCACTTCTGAAGATGCAGGCATGGAAGGGCATTCCGGTGAAAGAAGGACATACATCTTGTTTGAGGATGCTTCGGCGGCAGCAGCAGGTGCAGGTGACTCTACAGTTTATACGGGGCTCCTGATACCTGCATCAGTAAACGTTTTAGCAGTGCAAAATCCGTTTACCCTTATTACAAGGGAACTAAAGGAGAATAATCATCTTGTTGCGCTCGTGGCAATCGTAATTATATTGATTGTGGTGTGGTTGAGAAGGAAAAGATAATGTATGTATGATAGAAAAGGAAGCTTGACCTGCGAAAAGATGCTAAGAGCAAAAACAAACTGGAAGAGCGCACGCATTACAATTGTCATAGCTTTGCTTATCGTGCCTTTAATCGCTTTTGGTGCAACACAAAACGAGAACACAACGCTGCCTGAAAACATTACATCATACGTAACTAACCTTAATGATACCCCGTCAGAAAATATTACGGACGTAACGGCACCGATAAATCCGATACTATCACCTGATAATGTAACTGATAACACAACTGATAATGCCACGGGCATTACGATACAAACACCTGAAACTGCAACTAATAATAGTACAACAGGTAATGCCTCGGGCGTTACGTTACAAACACCGGAAAATACAACGGATAATACAACAGGTAATGCCTCGGGCGTTACGATACAAACACCGGAAAATGCAACTGATAATACCTCCGTCATCGGTTTGAATTATACGATTAACGAATCAACAGGTGAATCACGTAATATTAATGTTACGGAATCCGTGATTGAACCGCCAAAACTAATTGCAAACAAAGAGTCTTATTCCCTGGATGAGGAACCGACTTTTTCGTTTGAATATAAAACTTTTAATAAAAGTTTTATCAAAAACGCTTCGCAGAAAACTTTTAATGAAAATGTTACCGAAAACGCATCGCGGGAAATGCTTAGCACTGTAAGTGAGGAAGCTGCTATTGGCGCACCCCAAAAAGCATTGAAACGCTGGGTGACAGAAAACGAAACGATAGAGACTTTTGTTTATGATTCTTCGGGTGCACTAACAGACATCGCGCCCGAAATAGCGAAAAAAGGCGAAGGCAAATTCGCAATTAAATTGCCTAAGGAACGAGCATTCCGAGTGGGCGTATATACATTAAGTGTGGAGTTAGTGAAGGACGAGCACGTTTACGTTTTAGAATCCGAATTCCCGTGGGGCCTTGTTTCCGTAAACACCAAAAAAAGCATCTACAAACCCGGTGAAACCGTGGAATTCGTTATCGTTGTCCTGGATAAAGCAGGGCACTCAGTCAGCAATGCCGATCTTTATTTAACCGTAAACAATCCCGATAACGAGGAAACGATTTATTCCACCGCTGATGGCACGATTACCGCAAGTAGCGAATCTGGCATTTATAACCTGGATTACCCAACGGAAATAGAGGGTAATCACTCGATCTCAGTCACGGGTTTAATTGACAACGTTGAAGTATTCTTCAATACGTATTTCCGGGTTCAGCCGGAGTATGAATTCGACATCATAAGAACGACACAAAGCAAGATAGACCCCACACTGCAGGACAGGTTTGAGGTCAGGATTGACGTAGAATGCTTTACTGATGCGGAATCCGTAACGTTAAAAGAATTTGTGCCTGCTGAGTTCGATGTGTATTCAACGGATGCCGCTACGGTTATGCAGGAAGACGATACAAAGACAATAACCTGGAATAAAGATTTAATTGGCAAGAAAACATCTGTCAGTTATTCTTACGCAGTTCCTCCTGTGTGGCCTTATTTGTACGCTTTAGGTACTGCGGAAATTAGTTATGATTCAGAAACATTTACAGAGGCAAGACCCTGGTATGTTGCTGTTGATCCGATTAGTATAATTAATGTCCAGTCTTATCCAGCAGTAGGTGGAAACTGGTCTGTCAAGTTCGAGACGGAAGGAACTGCGGATTTGACTATAACCGCGGTTAACGGGACGACCTGGACTAACCAACCGTACGAATGTTACGACGAAGAAACCGAGGTTCTAACAAAAGAAGGCTGGAAACTGTTCAAAGATTTAGAACCAGAAGAAGAAGTTCTGACTTTAAACCAGGAGACGGGAGAGCAGGAATGGCAGAAACCGATTAAATATCTGGAATACGACTATTCGGATGCGATGTTCAAGCTTACTCTGGCGGATGGCAGTAAACTGCTGGTTTCGCCTGAGCATAAGGTTTATGGGCTGATGAGAGATAAAAGTTCAAGTAAATCTTTTGTAGAGAGTACCTTAACCTTAGACTGCCCCTTTAGCAGCTTATCCTCTGACCAAAGCGGACAGTTCAGTTTCAGAGCCAACGCAAAGAAATCTACATCGTTAGGGTCTGGAGATATTTCCTTAGCCTCCGATAGAAAATCCGAGTATTCTTCCTCTTTAGCAACTTTTACAACGGTCTTAAGCAACTTCATTATCAATAGAAACTGTGTCTCGGTCAACGAGAAACTCGTAAGAATCTTGGATTTATGTTCTTTGAGTTCATATAAAGAAAAGGAGGGGGAATGTAATTCCAATTCAGGGATTATGGATAACTCCCTTGCCTTTGACCGAGCGTTGAAGAACGAGAAGAGTTCGGTTGTGTCAGCAACTAACCGCACTCATACAAACCCCCTTTGCTTGAGCTTTTCAAACCTGCCTTTCTTAATCTCTCTTCCAAGTGTAACCAGTTCGTCTTCGCTCAACTGTTTAGCATCTTTCATAACCTCATCCATGAACAGAGAGAGTAATTTACGCTTCTCCTCCCACGATATTAGCTCCTCTATCTCTCGCTCTAGCTTACCAACCTCTCCTCTAAGCAATCCTGGAACCTCAACAACTAACTCTGACATTTCTATCGCCCCTAATTATAAGACTGGCTTGCTGTATTTAAATACTTATTCATTGCTAAAAATATCGGAACTCTATGACAAGCTATCAGACAAACAGTTAGTATTCCTTGACTCCGAGCTGAATCCCGTAGCAGTAAAAAAAATCGAAGAAGTCCCTTATACCGGCAAGATTTATGACGTTGACGTCCCGAACGACATCGTGCTGGTGAAACGGCATAACGAAACCACAAGGAAACCACAAATTACAAAAGAACACACAAAACTTTTTTGCAATCAGAAACCGATTAAATATCTGGAATACGACTATTCGGATGCGATGTTCGAGCTTACTCTGGAAGATGGCAGTCAACTGCTGGTTTCGCCTGAGCATAAGGTTTATGGTGCAGTCCTCCCAAATAGAATTCTTAAGGCTTTAGATGGTATGATGACTCTACCAGGCAAGCATTCCTTTATTCCTTTATCTCCAGACAGAATCTTACAATCGAATTTGAGGGATAAAGCAACATATGGCATATCCTTCAAGTGTGGTGATCTCTCCTTGGCTTCATCAACTTTATCTTCAAATGTTTCAAGAGGAATTAGCTCGAGTTCATTCTTAATGAATGAAAAAACCGTTATGAACTCTTCTTTAGATAAATCTGTGAGCTTGAGTATTTTATCCATTCTTTTACCCACCTCAAAGAACAGGAACTCTGGTGCAATAAATTCAAATTTCATGAGAAGCTTGTTCAACTCAAATACCCTTAATGGCTTGCCTCTTCTTATTAGTGCTGAGAATACGACATTAGCGTCAACTACCAATAACATCTCGAATCACTTCTCAAGAAGTCTTTTAGCTATCGCTAAACTTACTTCATCTGCTAATTCTTTGGCTTGCTCCTCTGTTAGTTTTGATTTAGATACTATCGCTTCGATCCCTCTTATTTCTTCCAGCTCTCTTCTCAGGAATCTTGAGAATAACAATTGCCAATTCTCTTCTGAAACCCTACCAAGCTCTATACCAATATCCTCTGGAACCTTAACAACTATTTCGGCCATTTCTCTCACCAATAATAAAACTAACTTGCTGTATTTAAATAACTTCTCGATGCCTGTGACCGTGAATGAAAAAGAAACCGTCATCACTAATACTATAAATCCGAACGGTTTAAATACCTATTCATTGCTAAAAATCTCGGAACTCCACGAGCTACCCGACAAACAGTTAGTATTCCTCGATTCCGAACAGAATCCCGTAGCAGTAAAAAAAATCGAAGAAGTCCCTTATAACGGCAAGATTTACTCTGTTACCGTCCCGAACCGCATACTTTTAATACGGCGTAAAAACTCAACGCCTGTCTGGTGCGGCAACTCAAACTATGACCTGCAATTGCTTGCCCTGAAATGCGGCAATCGCACACTGGATTATCAATGGCGAAACAATTCCTTATTCATACACAATTATTCCTGTAACGAAACCAGCTACGAAACAAGTAAGGTTTTAACTTCGGGCAAACACGCATTAGAGTTTCGATTTGGTGGTGACGTCGATTATGCATACAATCAGGCGGGCTGTCCGACATTTGAACTCATCTCGCAGGAGCCGGCTACGATTTACGAGAACTCGACCGGTGCATTCAACGTAACCTGGTTGGTTACTACGGATGCTACACATACACTCAATAACAGCAGCGTATCGCTCGTCTGGACGCTCTGGGACTCGGTGCTCGATAGTTATAACTGGTCACTCCGTGTTCCGAGCAACAACAAATCTGCGGTATGGGCTTTATGCAACGAGCAGATTCTACGTGCCGATAACCGGAATGCTACAATACAGCGCTTGAACTTTGAGGATAATGCCACCATCACAGAGGGCAACGTCTGGAAATGGGCGGGCGCGGATGAAAACACTTCCCGGCTTACTATCCAAAAGGTAAATGACACGCACTCGTATGTGCACTGGAATGGCACGGTTGAGAATACTGTATTTGAGAACATGTATTACTTAGATAGGACGCGGATGCAGAAAGAGATTAGCAAATATTATGACATCTATAAACAGGGCTCAACAGGATACCGTGCTGCTCTGGTCAAGTTCTGGGACACTGAAGCAATTAAAGGTTCTTCGGACTATAAAATACATATCGCTTTCGAGGCAACCGATCTGGGAGCATCGAACAATCTTGATATTTACTACCTAAACGACTCGTATAACATCACTGGCGGTAAGCCACTCGAAAGTCCATATTATACTTACTTGACTTCGTACACTGGCACAACAGTAGATGATTACACGTACGAGCCGTACAACAGTTCGTTCGTGACCTTTACGATTGGTGTGAACAATAGCAGGGTTATAGGTTCTGACGTAAACACAACACCGCATGGATACATATACTTCCGATCTCCGACAGCTACAAGCAATGAGTACCGCCTGGCGTATGTAGATGGTACGAGCGGTATGAACATATCGTTTGCGCAAACAAACGTTGCATGGACGAGTACCAATGATGGCTCGTCATTTTTGCAGGCGGCATGGACGCCGAAGTTATTTTTCGACTACTCTAAAAGTGGTATGCAGCACCAGATGAAGCTGTATGCAGCAAACGCATCGGGTAGTTGGAGCAATTCAACGCTGCTTACAAACGACATCAGATTGGTGCACTATCCACCTACCGTCCCGCACATTAGGTATTTCAATATCAGTGGTGTAAAGGACTATGATATGAATGGTAGCTATGACGGTATATTCGATATTGGTGTTGGGGTTGCGACCGATCCGGACGGCGGCACAGTGGTTCATAATCTGACTTTGTGCTATCCGAACCAGACATTTATTTCGATAGTAAACAATACTTTTACCGAAGCGGATGCCGCTGGCGGGATTGCCGATATAGCGTTCAACGCATCCAATTATAGTCCCGGACTCTATACGTTGCATTGCGTGGCAACAGACGATGAGGGCGAGACGTCAGAGACGTGGCTCGGTACGAACTTCACCATAGATTCGCAATCACCGACTATCACGATAGACGTGCCTACAACTTCCGTTCCAATCTACAAGAAGGGCGGCGAGCAGTTTTATGTCAACTTCTCGTACACGGAGGATAATCCAAAGAACTACACGGTCACGATATACAACGCTACTGCGACCATCAATTCGTCGTCGGATACTGCTTACACACCAAATTCGTATGTAAATGCGAGTTTTTATCTAAATTCAAGTGCTGCTAAGGGGAAATACAACGTGTCGGTAGAGATGTATGATAACGCATCGAATTATAATATCTCGTATCAAAATCAATCGGTGTTTAAGATGGGTTGGTCAAACGTAACGTGGGGCTCGCCTTCCGGCGGAAGTAGTTACGAATCAGGTGCGATAATAACGCTAACATGCCTTGTCCGCGATGTCAATACCTCATCGGGCATAGAGAATTATCCGGTTCGTTTTTATAACAAGACTGACTCTACCGTGACATACCTTGGTCTGAATTACACGAATAGCAGCGGATATGCCGTCCTGGATTGGGATACATCAGGCGTGGCAGTAGGATGGTACTATCCAAAATGTAATATCACGGATAATGCCACGCTGTTTTATAACGTCACTGCGGATGATGAAGCCAATACATCCATAGAGTTGTCATACGCAACGACACTTGAAATCAGAAATCAAACTGCTTCGCAGAGTATCAGTTCCATTAACTTCTCGGGTGCAACTGGTGCCACAGTAGTTGACCCACACAATAATGCGGACGGCAGCGGCAACCCGCAAAATGTGACCAGTAACTCACCAGTAGTTACAATTTACAATCCTTCTTCTTCGACTGAATACAAGATCTGGCTGAAGGTAGAAGAGGTGAACGGTTGGTCAACAATAATAAATGACGAGAAGTTTAACGTAACCGCAAATGACACGAGCCCCGGGGCTGTTGGTAGCTGGATTAGTCTAAAATCTTGGGGTAGCTATAAAGATACAGGGGTAAGAGTATCCAAAGGAACACACAAAGACTTGTATCTGGCATACGAGCTGAAAGGGTCGGGAACGGGCACATCCACGGTGTCGGTGTTGGGAGAAGCGGTATGAAGCAAAAAATAAGATTTATGGATTTGAGTAGATACGAAACAGTTCTGACGTTTTCGCCAGAGCATAAGGTTTACACTTCAGTCAATCCAAAATATCCTTCAACCTCTTTAGCGGGCTATGGGCCTGTCTCGGATAAAAACGAAAACAAATCAAGAGTTGAGAACACCTTGACTACAGATTGTTTTTTGAACGCTTTTTCTTGCGTCCAGATTGGGCAATCAAGTTTCAATGCTTATGCGAAATATTCGACATCTTTTAAATGCGGTGCCAACTCCTTAGCCTCCGGAATCTTAGCTAAAAACCGCTCCAGAGGGATAAATCCGACTCTTAACTTGAGGATGCCAACGAACACATCAAAATCCCTCAGGGAAAATCCTGACTTTTCCCTTATCTCATCCCTGTTCTTCTCCAATTCGGCAAGCAATATGAAAGGTGCGAACAATTCAACTTCATCTGAAAATAATATGTCCAGCGTCCAACTCTGTAATTCCTTACCTTTAGCGATTATCCCCGCGAACAGCTCATTTGCATCCACAACCAGTCTCATCTACAGTAATCCCTTCTCTTTGAGCTCTTCAAGCATTCCTTCCTTCATTTTCGCCCCAAGTTCAATAGCATCTGCCAGCGTCAATTTGCTCTTTGCGGACAACGACTCAAATATGAACCTCTGTAATTCCTTAGACTTCTTCAATTCATGCTCGAAAATCTTCAGCCTTATGAATTCTACAACCATCTCTTCCATTCCCGGAAGCTCTTCCATCTCTTCCTTCAATCCCGTGGGAACTTTAAACCTGATTTCGACTTCCGACATTTCTACCACCACTGATAATATTGGCAACGGGTATATAAATAAATTCTCTCTTATAAGGATAGAAAACATCTACCAGAAGATTTCGGATGGAAGAATTTTGGTCGCCCTTGATGAGAATAATAAACCTGTAATCATCAAGAAAATAGACAAAGTGCCTTACGAAGGAAAGATAGTCAATTCAACTACAAACGCCACAAATGGAACTTTTGTCGTTACTTTGTCCGTCCCTGAGGACGGAGAATACAATATTACCGAAACAACTTATGACAATGCATCTAATTCTAACAGCTCTTATCAGAATGAGTCGGTGGTTAAGTGGGGCTGGTCAAACGTAACATGGGATTTGCCTCCTGACGAAAATAGTTACACCGTAGGGGAGACAATAACGCTAGCATGCTTCGTCAGGGATGCAAATACGTCTTCAGCCATAGAGAGTTATCCGGTTCATTTCTGTAATGTAACCGTAGATGACACGAGCCCCTGGGCGGTCAGTAGCTGGACTACTCTAAAGTCATGGGGTAGCTATAAAGATACAGGGGTAACAGTATCCGTAGGAACTTACAATGACTTGTATCTGGCATACGAGCTGAAAGGGTCGGGAACGGACACATCCACGGTGTCGGTGTTGGGAGAAGCGGTATAACAATATAACGCTTGATTGAGCGAGAAGAAGAATAGTGAAAATTATAAAAAGAATAAAGAAGAAATAAATTATGGGGTGATGAAAAATGGAAAAAATGTATGAATACTTTGTATTGGCTGATGGAAAACCAATTTTAGAAGGTAGGAATTTAAAAGAGATGTGGAAACGAGCAAAGGTGAAATATCCCAACAAAAAATTATCTATTAGATGGGAGCCACCAGCAGGAATTTTAATAGCTTAGGTGTTCAAATGCCCGAGAAAGTTTTTGAGTACACGGAAAAAGAAAGTGGAATTTTTGGGAAGGTATTAAGACCTCTGATTGAAGTTGAAATAAAAGGCGATACTTTAGAATGGATAAAAATAGAGAATGCATTAGCAGATACTGGTGCTGATATATCGGTCCTACCAAGAGATGTCGGCGACTTATTAATTGAAGATGTCACAAGAGGGATTGTTCCGTACGCAAAACTAATCGTTTACATTCACCAACTCAAATTTAGACTCAACGGTAAAGAATTCGAGTTACCAGTGGCAATTTCAGATTCAAATGATGTTCCGCCAATCTTAGGCAGGGTCAATGGTTTAGACCTCTTCGATGCTAACTTTTTAAAGGGGGAGAAGGTTAAACTATGCTGGGAAGAATGAATGCGATTAGTGCGGCTTTGGATTTTGAAGCAAATTCTAACAAAAAAAGAGCATTTAAAAAGATGGAACAGAGTAATAGAAAGAAGGAGATGATCATATTGATTTTAGTGGTATTAGCGCTGCTTCCCTCACTCGTGTTTGCTGCAGTACAGTACGTAACGGTGCTGCCCGCACCCGTAATTATAACAGGGCAGATAACATATAGTAATAATACTACTATCGGGATGCCAAATGTATCGGTAAATTTGACGAACGCGACCACTATGAATGTCGTAAGTTCAACACACACGAACGGAACGGGCTATTACAACTTTACAAACGTTAATGCCGGCGATTATTACGTAAACGCCTCGAAAACAAGGTATTGGGATAACTCAACTGAAGTAAATGCAACTGCCAATGAGACCACGAATCTATCGCTTTGGCTGGTAGGCGATTTGAACAATGAGGGGAAGTCAGCAGATGCCGGCGATTTAGTGTTGATGAACCGAGCGGTGTTATGGGAAATACCGGGAGATTGGCGGTGGGACTTGAACCATAACGATAGGATAGCAGATGCCGGCGATTTAGTGTTGATGAACCGGGCGGTATTGGGCGAAATCATATTGACATGATGAAGCGAGACGAATGTGCTCTGGATAATAGTCAACTACGGATCGCACAGATTACCCAAATTGGACTTTATTGCAACCGAAAGAGCGTATTCGCATATTCTCCTGTGCTTCTGCCTGTTCACACACCATAGTTTCCACATAGGTATAGCTTTATATAGGGAACACTCCACATACAACTTTATATATGGTACAGTGCATATAGAATAAAAGCGAAAGGGATAAGCGGTTAGAAAAAAGGGGGGGAAAGATATATTTTTGCCCCGAAGCCAGAAAAATGAATAGAAATAGATGGGTGCATGGACTAAGTGCAATCGTGCTGTTGTCAGTACTTGTAATGGCGATGCCTGTTTCAGCACAAGATCCTACTGCGGAAAGTTTTGGTGTGGACGATGCGAGTGGCGCACATGGGACTTCGGTGATTGTGCCGGTGAACATTACAAATGTTAGCAACGGTCCACTTTTGGGAATAATATTTAATATTGTGTATGACAAAAATGTCATAAACGTTACAGACGTTTTAAAAGGTAATTTAACGTCTAGTTGGAATAATTTCGACTATAACAACAGCGTTACATGGGGTACTCGTGTTTACATGACGGGAGCTGCCGAATATAACATATCAAATGGGTCAAGTGGTTCTGTCGCTCTACTCAACTTCAGCGTTATTGGAACTCGGGGTGAAACAAGTACTATGAACTTTACGTATGTAAATATAAGCTTCTCAGATGTAAGCGGTTATAGAATAGGATCTGCCCCCCCAAAGAATGGGACTTTTACTGTCAGCGGCACACAGTCCTGGTATCTGCACAACGACAGCGAGATGTACAAGGGAAACCAGACCAAACCACAGGGTAATATTACCATAAACCACAGCGACTCTCATATCTGGGTTGCGGATTCAGCGGCGCAGACAGACGTTACCTTTCCAGTGAATGGCAACAATTGGACAGGGCAGATAACGTTTGTCGCGGCACCGGCAGACGGAGATACATTCAAGGTTGAGATAGGTAATTCTTCGGGTGGCACCAATTTTACTGCCGGAGGACCACAGGCAACACTGACTGGAAACGGCAGCAAAAGCGTCTTCTCGTTTGAAACAACCGCAGCAGCGTTTACTGTGCCGGCAGGAAAGTTTTTAGCACTCAATCTGACAAACAACAATACGAGCTATGACTACAAGGTGCAGACCGGTATGGCATGGAGCTACATATCATCACCCGGAACGGACCCGGGCTACCCGATTCCTGAATGGAGTACAATGACCCTCGTTTCTGGAGGATTGCTCGTACTCATGGGATACCTTTGGTTGCGAAAGAAGAAATGAAAAAGCTTTACCAAAGAAATATTATACTACAATGAAAAAAACCGCATCGAGGAAACGAAGAGGCTTAATAGGACTGAGAGGGGGTTTAGCTATATTCGGGTTGTTAACGGTATTTGCTATATTTGAGTTAACGGCTCTGGCGGCGCCCACCGCAGATAATTTCGGTGTTGACGATGCCAATGGGCTTATAGGGACTTATGTAACCGTGCCGGTAAACATTACAAATACAAGCAGCGGTCCGATTTTAGGCATTGTATTCAACATAGCGTATGACAAGACGGTTATAAACGTTACAGGCGTTTCAAGAGGTACTCTAACGTCTAATTGGGGCAATTTAGGCTTTAACAACAACTTTGCATGGGGTACCCGTGTTTTACTCTCAGGACCATCCGCTCATGCCATACTGAATGGCTCAAGTGGTTCTGTCGTCCTTCTTAACTTCCGCGTCATAGGCGGTGCACCATATAAAACTGACATGAACCTGAGTGATATTCAATTGTCGGATCCGTCTGGTAACGAAGGACCAGCACCAGTGAAGAACGGGACGTTTTATACTACCGGAACTTTATTCGATACGGGTCAGGGCTCCTATCCCTCTATCTCCGGCATACACATTGGAACGATTACGCCGAATGCTGATATTACCGTGCATACACTCTATACGTATTCCTGTGAAGGCACAGGCGGGCATACCAAATACGTCTGGATTCAGGGGCATGGCGTGAATGAAAGTGCCTCATGGGACGGTTACAATGACGATTATCAAAACATAGAATTCGAGAATACATTTATATTAGTAGAAGGTAAAAAGTACAACTATACAATAAAAACAGGATCATATCCGCAGATAGTACACGAACATAGCAAAAACGTAACAGGCGGAGAAATCACCTGCACCAAATTCACGGACGCAAACGGGGAGATATACGATGATTGGGTTCCTGCAATAAGGTTTGTATAACGGAGAAAGAAATGAATATTAAAACGTTAGCGTATGGATTAAGCATTAGTGCGCTGTGTTTGGTAATAGCGCCAAAGGAAACACCAAAGAGCATGAAATTAATAAAGTACTTTTAATACGAAAATAGTACAGGTAATTATGAAGAAAATAATACTGATAATGTTGATTGCACTGTTGTGCGTTCCGGCGGCATCCGCGACATCGGTTGATTGCCGCTCTATGTGCAACTGGGAAGGCTGTCCGGGTGATACATTAAATCAAAATATCACACTAGTGGGGACAATACCTACTGAGAGAACTGGATATTGGTCCGTATATTACGAGCATGTAGAGAAAGATGATGAAGAATTGATTAACATTACATCATGGATCAGAGTCGAACCAGAGAAGTACACGATCAAGAGTGGAGAAATAAAAACTTTTACTGTTACAATCAAGATACCAAAGAATGCCGAACCAGGATTATATGGCGCAACGTCGGGAAGCGCATGCGAAGTAGGGCATTCCGATGAGAGAAGGATGTATATTCAATTTCAGGATACAAATATTGGTGGAAATGAATATTCTGGCCTTAGGATTCCGATCTCAGTAAATGTGCTCGAAAAAACAATATTCCATACGGGCCCAGGCACCTATCCCTCCATCTCCGGCATACACATAGGAACGATTACGCCGAATGCTGATATTACCGTGCATACACTCTATACGTATTCCTGTGAAGGCACAGGCGGGCATACCGAATACGTTTGGATTCAGGGGCATGGCGTGAATGAAAGTGCCTCATGGAACGGTTACAATGACGAGTATCAAAACATAAATTTCACGAATACATTTAAATTAAGAGAAGGTAAAAAGTACAACTATACAATAAAAACAGGATCATATCCGCAGATAGTACACGAACATAGAATAAACGTAACAGGCGGAGAAATTACCTGCACCAAATTCACGGACGCAAACGGGGAGATATACGATGATTGGGTTCCTGCAATAAGGGTTGTATAACGGAGAAAGAAATGAATATTAAAACGTTAGCGTATGGAATAGGCATGTGTTTGGTAATAGCACTGATACCCGTATCTGCACAGCCAAGTGCCGATGGTTTTGGTCTGGTAGATGCAAGTGGAGTGCAGGGAACACATGTAATCGTGCCAGTAAATATAACAACAGTAAAAAACGGGCCGGTTCAAGCTATTGTATTTAATATAGCTTATGACAAGCGAGTCATAAACGTTACAAACGTTTTAAGAGGGGAACTAACGTTGGAATGGAATGTTTTAGGGTTTAACAACGATTTTGAGGGGGGGACTCGTGTTTCACTCGCTGGTCCTTTTGCATATGCCATATCAAATGGGTCAAGTGGTTCAATTGCTTTGCTCAACTTTAGCGTGGAAAGAACATCTGATTCGATAAATTATAGCCATATGACGCTGAGTGATATCGAATTGTCGGATCCCGAGGGCAATTTCGGAACGTCAGCCGCAAGAAATGGGCTGTTATACGTAGTGACTACCACACCACCATATAATCGGAGTGGCGCGGGCGGAGAAACGGACGCAGATGGAGACGGTTATCGCGACATAGATGAGACGTTTGTAGGAACCGATCCGAATGACCAACATTCCTATCCTGGTTCTGATGCGCCCGCAGTAACTCCTGCATTGACTAAACAAACAATAACTGCAACACCTGCACCCACGGTAACAATTACTCCTGCGCCTGTGTCGCCAAAACAAACGTACAAACTCTTAATCATTCTAATTGTCGCTTTGGTTATAATTGGCATTGTAGGTTTTTATTACTACGTAAAGAGGAAATAGGCTTGATTCTGGGTGTGATAAAGGGAATAAAGGTTTAGTTAAGAACGGAGAAAATAGTCAGTTCACTGCTGCCCGACTTGTAATCCTGCAATAAAGCCTCAGCCGCTTCGGTAACTTGCCGTTTTCTCTCTTCTCGATTTGGTGGTTGTTATATTTGCTGACGGTCTTCACGGATCAAATGTAAAGCAACCTGAATGATAGCAAAGCGCTCTGTAGCAGTAACTTTCTGGAACTCTTCAAGAATTTTACTTGTGACATTAGCTTTTTTCACCTCTATTTTTATATATAACGTATAACTTCTACCTATTTACGCAGATTCACAAGGATTTAATTTCTTCTGTGTAAATCAGCGTTAATCGGTGTCAATATTTAATTTTGGGTGGATATTATGCTTTCTTGTTATATCTGCCGAATATCTAAAAATGTAATGTTTTGTGTTATATATTATATTAATAGATTATGGTATATTAAGAAAGAAGTAGTAAGGGCTGGTAGATCAGTTGGAAGATCACTCGCTTGGCGTGCGAGAGGCCTCGGGTTCAAATCCCGACCAGTCCATTATGACAAAAAGAGATAGGGGGCCGCATCCGACCCTGCGCATCAAAGGAACAAAAAGCCAGTCTCTGTTAGATAAGAAGATAGTTCTGGGTGTTACGGGCTCTATCGCAGCAGTAAGAACTGTTGAACTCGCACGCGAACTAGTACGGCATGGTGCAGATGTGTACGGCGTGATGAGTGAAGCGGCAACCGAAATAATTCACCCTTATACGCTTCATTACGCCACGGGTCACGAAGTGATAACGAAACTAATGGGTAATATAGAGCATGTAGAGTTCTTGGGTATGGAAGGTTTCGCAGACCTGTTTATCGTCGCACCATGCACTGCAAACACGTTAAATAAAATCGCTACGGGCGTGTCGGACACCACGGTGACTGCATTTGCAACCACTGCCTTCGGCTCTGAAATACCAATTATTGTGGTGCCGGCGATGCACGAGACTATATATAAGAGTCCTGTTCTGATAGAGAACCTCAATAAGCTGAAAAGGCTCGGTGTAACCGTCATAGGGCCGAAAATAGAGGAAGGGCTTGCTAAGATCGTATCAATCGAGAATATGGTTCTTACCATTGAGCGTGTACTCTCGCCAAAGAATCTTCTGGGAAGACGCATCATCATTACAGGAGGTGCGACCATTGAGCCGATAGATCCGATAAGGATTTTAACAAACCGAAGCTCTGGACGAACAGGTGTAGAACTCGCAAGGGCGGCATACACGCAGGGAGCCGAAGTCACACTCGTACACAGCAGAGCACTGGATTTAACAGGGATAAAAGAAATCCGGGTGGAAACAGCGCAAGAAATGATTGATGCTTGCGTTAATGAACTACGTGAGGGTAAAAAGAACGGTAAAGAATACGATGCGCTTATATCCTCAGCGGCGATCGCCGATTTTACCGGTAATTCGGTAGATACGAAAATCCCATCAGGAGGCGAGCTCCATCTGACTCTTGTCCCCACTCCGAAACTGATAGAAGAAGTACGTAAAGAATTCCCGAAACTCGTTATCGTGGGATTCAAAGCGGAGACGCACGTTTCTGATGATGAACTGATAGAAAGAGCGCGGGAAAAGATGGAGAGCTACAACCTTGCGATGGTAGTTGCAAATGACGTTGGCAAGGGTGGAATAGGAACCGAAGATAACGATGTGTTCATTTTAAGCGCAGGTGCGGTGGATATAAAGCATGTGAAAGGCGCGAAGAAGTTGATAGCCAACGCGATAGTAGAGGAATTGACGAAGTCATTTTGAATTATTTGTTTAGCTAGCAGACTAAGGATGGGGCGATTGCTCGCCCCTCCTCGTCTCAGAACGGTACGTGAAAGTTTCCCTTCATACCGCTCAAGCATTTCATAACCCTTTCTGTATCGGGCAGCAGTTAACTGCTTTTGTAATTCAGGTTTGCAACCTGTTAACAAGTTCTTCAACCTCTTTCCATATGATATCGGCGTTTTGGTTGAATGTCTGTAAGTCGCTCGCCTATTACAGGCGTAATTGAACTACTTACATTCTGCCTCCAAGCATACAATGGAACACCAATTTGGTAAGTCAGCACCCTTTCGGGTTAGGGCAAATTTCGAACCCCTATACCTTTCATTACAAGATGCCATTCGCTTTTTACCAAATCCTCTACCCTCTAAGCCATCGTTTACCCTTACGAGGTCCCTACCCTGTGATTCCGGGAGCATATAGGGCTTACCACGTTCTACATCACAGATATTTATGAACACCTTAGAAGCCGCCTGTAAGCCGGGAATCGTATGTCCACCCACCATAACGTTATGGTAGCCATTATGGCCAAATTCCGTACCTTTTGGTCCAAGCGTAACAGTCCGTTTTCGCTTATTATACGTGACGACTCTTACAATGGTTCGCTTTACGCTCTTCATGGTGTTTTTATCCTTGCAGTTGATCTAAACCGGACTTTCAGATTTTACACGTTGTTCCGCGGGCTTACTACGTGGACGTTCCCATCCGCGCATTCCGCGGTAGGATTACCCCGAATGGCGGGGGTACCCGGTTAGGCAATCGGTGATGCAACTTCTTGTCAACAAATAGCGTTCTTATCCTGGCAGTTGATCCAAATCGGACTTTCTGATTTTCCACGTTGTCCTGCGAGCTTACCACGCAAGCGTTACCCCCGACGTGTTCCGCAGTAGGATTACCCCGAATGGCGGGGGTAGCCGCACGGGCAATCTGCGATGCAGCTTCCATGTCGACAGACCACGATATTACACAATACTTAACACAACACTTTTTCTTTTTAGAAAAAAGAAAACATGTGCTAAAAGAAAAACGTATTTGTATAGCGAATTTTTAAAACCACGAGATTCCACGAGATTAGCACAAGAAGATTGTACGGGACGCAGGATATCGGTTAGATTTGCATCTTATACCTTACAGCGTTATATTTTCTCGTGGAAATCTGTGTAATCTGTGGTTAGTCAAACAATTACGACTTGATTTTTTTTGTGGTGCTTAAACAGGGCTTGTGTATTAATTAAATACAGAGGCTGCACATGAATACTAAATTATCAGGAAAAGACATTTCTGCGGAGTCATCACAGAACAAGAGAACGAAAGGCGTAGAGACTTTACTTGGCGACCCGAAAAAAGGCATTATCAAACTTGCATTGCCTATGATTGCGGCTATGTCCATGCAGACCATCTATAATCTTGTTGATGCCGTTTGGGTGTCGGGTCTCGGTGCAGACGCACTCGCTGCCATTGGTTTCGTCTTCCCATTTTTCTTTATGGCTATGGCTCTGTCCAACGGATTGGGCGTAGGAGCAGGGTCGGCTATATCCCGTAGGATCGGTGCGCGGGATAAGGTAGGTGCAGATAACGTAGCAGTTCATACACTCATTATAACGGTGATAGTCGCAGTTGCTTTCACCATACCGCTTTTCGCCTTTGCAGCGGAGATATTCGCTCTGATAGGTGCGGGTGGAACCTTAGCTATGGCAGTAGCCTACGGTAGGGTTATCTTTGCCGGCAGTATTTTCATATTTTTCACTAGCGTAGCGAATGCAATACTGCGGGGTGAAGGCGACGCCAAACGAGCCATGTATGCAATGGCATTGGGTGCCGGTCTGAATATCGTATTAGACCCTATTTTTATCTACACGCTTGGTTTGGGTATTGCCGGTGCAGCCTGGGCTACACTCATATCGCTGGGCGTTACATCCATCATCATGTTAAACTGGTTCCTATTCAAAAAGGACACCTATGTATTATTCACATTCCGCGACTTCAAATACGATAAAAGCATTGTTAAGGATATTTTTAGAGTTGGTCTGCCATCTGCAGTGATGCAGCTCTCTATGTCGTTCACTATGCTTATCCTGAACGTCCTAATAGTAATGGTGGGCGGCACCGATGGAGTGGCAATCTATTCTACCGGCTGGCGGGTAGCAAGTATAGCGGTCCTGCCGTCAATGGGTATCGCTACTGCCGTTGTTACGGTAACCGGAGCTGCTTTTGGCGCACGCGCCTTTTTGAAAATAAGTATCGCGCACCTCTATGCAATAAAGATTGGTATCATGATAGAGATAGCGATAGCAGCGGCAACCTTCATTTTCGCACCGCAGATCGCCGCGGTATTTACACAAGCAGAGGGTGCAGCACATATAACATCGGATTTGACAATTTTTCTCCGGATAATCGCTCTATTCTACCCTGCAATATCATTTGGTATGCTCTCTTCTTCTGTCTTTCAAGGAACGGGCAGAGCGATTCCCGCACTGCTTGTCACCGTTTTACGAACAGTCATTCTAACTCCGTTATTTGCAGCCGTATTCGCGTTCAACCTTGGATTGGGCTTAGTGGGCATCTGGTGGGGCCTGGTTGTAGCAAACATTATTGGTGTGACAGTAGCATACTCATGGGCTCGGTTGTATATACGGGGACTGATGAAAACAGCGATACTTTAAGGCAACTTTTTGTGTAGGTTTGTGGAGTGGTTTAATTGCATTTGTTTAGTTAACCACAAGATTACGCAGATTCACACAAGAAAAACGATAAAATGGTTCCGGCTTAAGTACTTTAATGGCTCTTTCATCCCCGGTTAATCCAAAAATCTTGTGGGGTTCTCGTGAAATCTCGTGGTTTTTTACCCCGACTTTACAAACACGGTTAATTTAATATGTACTCAAAAACTTTATTCCTTTTGAGGCAGTAAAAATGAAAGCGGGTGTTATAGGCACGGGAACAATGGGGAAGAACCATGTGAGAATCTATTCAGAACTCAAGGATGTTGACGAGGTTTACGCATTTGATGTTGATAAGGTGAATGTAAAAAGTGTGAAGGAGTATGGTGCTATCGTCTCTGATTCTATGGAAGAGCTTCTGGAGCGTGTAGATGTAGTTAGCATTTGTGCTCCGACGAAATATCATCTTGATATTGCTAAGACTGCCGTTGAAAACGGCGTTCATTGCATTATAGAGAAGCCAATCACATCAACCACAAAAGAGGGCGAGGAATTACTGAATTTAATAGAAGCTAAGGCGGTAATTGTCGGCGTTGGGCACATCGAGCGGTTTAATCCAATAGTAGGTGAAATAGCGAAGATAGTAAAGAACCCGCTTTATGTTGCGATACGAAGGCACAATCCGGCATCTGCACGGATTACGGACAGCACGGTCGTCGAAGATTTGATGATTCACGACATAGACATTGTATTCAACGTCTTGTTTAGCGGCGCTTATGAACTATACAGCGCGGGCAATGAAGACCTGAGCAAAGTAATACTAAAATTTGGCTCTTCTGTTGTGGCGTTGTCCGCAAGTAGAAAGGCGTCAAAGAAGATCAGGGCGGTTTATATAGAGGAAGAGGAGTTCACCATTGAGGGTGATTTTATGAACCAGGAGATTTACGTGTATAGAAAGCCAGAGCGATATGATATAGAAGCAGAGCGGTATACACAGGAGAATATCATAGAGAAGGTGCTGGTTAATAAGGTAGAGCCGTTAAAGGAGGAATTGAAGACGTTTATTGCGTGTGTGCAGAAAGGCAAGGTTTTCCCGATTACACCTGTGCAGGCGCTGAACAATCTGAGGATATGCGAAGAGATACAAAGGTTGAATGGCATGTTATAATCCTATTTGTTTACCGCTTAGATCACCGAGAGCGCTGAGAAGGAGTAAATGTTTTTTCTTTTGCGTCTGCTGTCAAAGTTACTGATCCGTCTGGGTTTTGTGTGACTTGATATGGACTGACCGTTTTGGTGAATTTTGCAGGGATTTTACGGGAATTATCACTGGAATTGGTGGCAAGAAGGGCAATTGCTGTTATCACTATTATCAATGCTATTATACCGACAGCAGTCCTTACCTGGTTTTTTTCTATGGTTCTGGTGATTGCTTTCGGTGGTCTTTAACCTTTTCAGAAAAATGCTTCTATATTATACAAAGGTCAATTACTAACGCTAATTTCTGCCATAATAGCATTTAGAATACCATAAAATTTTGATAAAAAAAAGAGGACAGATTTTTGAAATCAATTTGATTGAAATTTCAAATTTCTGTCCATTTTTCATTTTTTTGTTTTTTGGGGATTTGATTTGTTGATTTTGCTCTAATCGACTACTCTGATTGTCACTGTGTAATATCCGCTGTCATTTTCGTAGTTATTGCGTAGCTCGTTGACTTTATTAGTAGTAAAACAGATTGTTTGTATTCCTGATCTTTCTGCTTCAATGCTCATACTTGTTCCAATATGGAAACAATGCCCAGAGTCTCCTTCAAAATATCCGATCAATGCTCTATATCTGATATTACTCATGCATTTTTTATACCCTTGAATATTTATCGGGTCTGACTGATATCCTTCAGGACCAATTCTGTTTTGATTTGTCGAATCTAAAATGTTTCCAGTGGCTGTAATTACGATTGTTTGTCCTTTTTCAAAAAAGGGAGTTACAGCGCAAGTATAGCCGTTAGCGTATACTCTGACTGTTACTATTTCTTCTGTTTTAGTTGTTTTCTTAGGAGCTGGCTGGCTGTCCAAGTTACTGACAACAGAAGCAATTGCTATTATTGCTATTATCAATATTATTCCTCCAATAATTAGTCCCCAAGGAAATTCTTTCTCTGGAGCTGGTGTTGTCGGCGCTTCGGCGGTTTTTGTTTTTCCTTCTGTTTTCGGCGCTTTTGAGTCCTTATAGAAGTACCAGATTAAGAAAATTACACCTGCTATACTGAGATCAACTACCAGCGCCAGAAGTGCTTCAGTCATTTTTTCTCATCTTTGCCTGATAAAGTCTTTGCAAACTCTATTAGACTTCTTATTTCATCTTCCGAAAATTCTAATAGTTTTTGCGTTGATTCATTAATTTCTGGTGTAGAACCGCCTTTAAGAGCGGCAAAGAGTTCTTGTAACGCCGGCGCTAAATAAATATTCAATTTCCCCGCACCCTCCATCAATTTTCCAATCGCATCTTCACCAAGCATCATTACTGAGATCAAGGGAACTATTCTTTCAGCTTCCGGTATTTCTTGTTTAAGATGTTTGATAACATCTATCTTCGCTGCCCCTTCTTCAAATTTCACTTTACGCTTTTCTTTCGCAGTTTCCACTTCCACTTTAGTCGTAGTCTTATCGAGCCGGGCTTTGACCATTTCATCTGCGGGATTTATATCACCAACTATCACATCACATTCAATTCCGTGGTATTCTAGCATATCCCTGAGTTGCTCGTTTAGCGCTCCTACGAGTTCTTCACGGCTTCCTAATGCCTTATCAAGAGCATCTTTTCCTGTTAATTTAGCAAAGAAAGAACGGCTTATCTCAGCCACTCTGTCTCTTAATATTCCTTTTTCCCCACTTCCTTCTGGTGGTCCTTCAAGCTTGCCGCTGATTTTATCCATACTCATTCCAAGGGTGGTCACGGCATCAAATAGTTGTTTTATATTCCATTTTAAAGAAAAATTAAGTCGTAATGGCTGTGATTCTGGTCCTGTAAGCATTACTGTATCTTCCTCAAATTTCAAATAATTAACGGTAGTCGGTAATTTTAGCAGTTGAACCAACTGAAGGGGAACAAAATTTGGACCACTTTTTGCTTCTTGATAAGGTAAATCCATGAAAAGCTTTAATCCCTTTTCGTCTGCGCCTACCGTTTTAATACTTGATAGAATATAGAATGCAATCACTATTGGTAGAGCCCAAATCATCATCCACGAAAAAAGCCCCAATCCTTTCTCTGCTCCCGTTATCAGAATAAGTATCATTAGATAAAACGTTCCAACTATAGTGGATATGAGCTTTAAGTAATTTCCTACTTGCTCTGTTTCTACTTTTTTAGTTAATTTCTCTCTTTCCGTCCGAAGTTCATTACGCTTGTTCTGGATTTCTTTTCGTTTTGTATCTCTTTCATCCATAGGGATTACCCCTAATTCTGAATATAAGACTCTAAGCTCTTCACGTTTTTCCTTAAATGCTTTTTCTTGATTCTCAATAGGTTCTTCTGCTTTTTTGATTCCTTGCCATATTTCCCATGATAGACCTGCCCCGATTATAAACACAACGAAGGCTATGATAGCTGCTACCATTCCCTATCCCTCCTATTCTCCTTTACCGCGGTTTCAATGTACACTTTTATATTACCCTTTCTTTTTCTTTAGTAAAGCTTTCTTTCCCAAATTTGCTATTGCAATCTATTCCTGATAGGCGCCAGTATCTCATTCAGATACCTCGCAGCAGTTGTTTTCACATCCAGCGGGTGCAATTTTCCCCCGGTATAATCACGTTCTAAATCCGCGTACCGATTATAATTTACGTCACCGCCATATTTTGCCGGCCGTTCAATCCGCACTTCTTCCACAACCGGGAATATAGTGTGCTTGTAGATTTGCAGTACAGGATTGCCGTCTGCTATTTCAGGAGGGCAAAAAGCAGCTTTTATCTTGGTCTCCACGTCTTCCACCAGCTCATGCACGGAAATAAAATTACCCAATGAAGAGGACATCTTCTCGCCATCCAACCCGATTAACAGCGGGGTATGAATACAAATAGGTGCTTTAAAGCCTAATTTTGGGAGGTTCTCTCTTGCAAGCATGTGTATTTTCCGCTGGTCTATGCCGCCCACTGCTACATCTATATCAAGGGCTGCAATGTCTACGGCTTGCATCAATGGATATATCAGTTGCGATACTTTCCGATCTTCCTTGCTACGCGAAAGTTCATCCATGCTCCGCCGCGCTCGCTTCTCGGTTGTCACCGTTGCAAGCTTTAATACGTTCAGCATATAGTCTTCTTGCATCTGAAAAGAAGCTCCGAAGATAAATTCGGTCTCGTCACTCAAGCCCGCCGCTGCAAAACATTTCTTATTGTATTCCGCAGTATCTCTTATTGCTTCGAAAGTACCTTTTTCGTTCAGGTACGCGTGCATATCGGCAAGCAGCACGATTACATGAAAGCCAATGCGTTGCAGCTCCCGCAACTTGTTTATTAGGGGTAAATGCCCAATGTGCACTACGCCGCTTGGTTCAAAGCCCACATACGCTCTTAGTTTATCTTTAGAGTCAGGCAGTGATGCCAGAGCCTCTTTCAAATCTGCGCTCGTTACTATCTCCTCTACGTTCCTTTCCAATATCGCCATCGGTTCGCTATCTTTCATTTCTTCCTTTTCTAAGGCTCTGTTATGTTCTTTGATGCGGAGGGGGAGATTCGAACTCCCGAACCCCTACGGGATGAGGCCCTGAACCTCACGCCTTTGTCCACTCGGCGACCTCCGCATGCACTTTTTCTTTTTATAAAAAGAAAACCTGCACTAAAAGAAAAAATTTTATTTCTTTGGTAAAGCTTTCTTTTTAAATAAATGTTTATGAACAATAAAAGAAGATTCGTCCAGGTATTTATAGGAATAACGATACTCGCACTTCTGTTTTATAAGATAGACATCCATGAGGTGTTAGCAGCGATAAGAGGTGTAAACATTTTATTATTCGTAGCCGCAGCTATTTCCTATCTCTGCTACAACCTCATTATGGCGTATCGTCTTTACTACCTGCTGGGTACGATGGGCAATAAGGTTAGTTTCACGCATTCGTTCTTTGCACACATTGCTGGTATGATAGCCTCGGATGTTACGCCAGGCAGGTCTGGGTTTTTTCTTGTACCGTATTTCTTGAAGAATCGTACAAATTGCAGTATTTCCCACGGTATGGCAGCAATTCTGGCACCGCAGGGTATAGAGTTCGTTTTGAAAGTCGTAGGCGGCTTCCTCGGCTTAATATTCTTTATCACTGCGGTTTCTGTGAATATAAGCACAAATGTGCTGGTATCATTGTGTATAGGCGGCTGTATTTTTGGTGGCTTGGGTGTGGTTATGCTCTGGATATTGTGGACAGATGAATCGTTATCGAGCAATCTACTCGCTAAGATACCATACATCAAGAAATTCAAGGACGATTTTCAGAATATGAAGGATAAGAGTCTTTCGATTCGGGATAGCCTTCCTGTTATCCTCATTATATATTTCATCTGCTGGATACTTCTGGCGCTTCAATGGCAGCTCATTGGTTTATCGCTGGGCATCACCGAATTAAGCTTTTTGACTTATTTCCTTCTGCATCCTTTGATTACCCTTCTCAGGTTCGTGCCTGTAACAGTGTCGGGATTGGGGCTAATGGAAGGCACAACGGCGGTGATGTTCCTCCTGCTTGGCATACCAAACGGGGAGGTCCTCGGGCTCTCTTTCGCGTTAGTGGTACGGTTGAATATGATCATGGTGGACAGTACTGGGCTGAAAGGGGTATTTTCGTAAGAGGTAAATTGCCGGTTGTTATGTCCTTAACCAGTGTCTCACCGATATACTTTGGCAGCACACAGAAATCAGCACCGGTATCCACCAAAACCTCATCTATAGTAACCCAATCGCTTACCAGTTCCGAAAGAGCATCCCTCTTGATGCGGGGCCTCTTTACTGTCTCCAACACACTGCTTTCCTCTTCCACATATGGAAATTCTATCTCCATTTCAACACACCAGAATCTTTTCTTTTGTTCGCCACGCTATCACTATCTCTTTTCCCTGATTTTGTCTCGGATTCCTTCATTCCCAAACCAACTTTCTATCAACATTTATCACATATCAAAACCTCTCTTCCATTTCAAATCACTATTTTAATTTTTATTTCCTCTATTTATACTTCGTGACTTGCCCAACATCATCTTTCGAGATCAAACTGTCCGCTTGGTTATACGATAAAATATAGATGGTGGAGAGCAATTTGTGATTGTTTAGTTAACCACAAGATTTTACCGATTTCCACGAGAATAGAAGGGCAGTAACCAGATTTTAGTATACCATAGGCCACATTATCCCACATTAATCCCTATTTCTTGTGTTGATCTTGTGGAATCTCGTGGTTTTAAAAATTTGCTATACAAATACAGCAATTTTAATGCTGATTTATTTAAATGTATCTCACATAAATAGATAGATTATGGACGAATCGGCATATAGCGCTAAGGATATACAGGTGCTAAAGGACTTAGCGGCGGTGCAAAAGCGACCCGCAATGTATATTGGGGACACCACATCCCGTGGACTACACCATTTAGTGTACGAAGCGATAGATAACAGCGTAGATGAAGCTTTGATCGGCTTTTGCGACCGCATAGAAGTGATAATCCACGAGGATAACTCCATAACGGTACGAGATAATGGTCGAGGGATACCTGTTGACATTCATGATGAATACAACCTCTCTGCGGTAGAAGTGGTGATGACGAAGCTGCATGCCGGCGGTAAATTCGATGATAAGGTTTACAAAGTGGCTGGGGGGCTGCATGGCGTGGGGATTTCGGTTGTAAATGCGCTTTCGGCGTGGCTGGAAGTAGAAGTGATAAGGGACGGCCGGAAATATTTTCAACGATACGAGCGAGGGAAGCCAACATGTGAATTGAAAGAATTGATTTGTTTGGATGAAGCGGATAATACTCAGGGGACTAAGGTGACTTTTAAACCCGACAAGAGAATATTCAGTGTTCACGAATTCGATGCTCATATTTTGGCAACGCGAGTGCGAGAGCTGGCTTTTTTGAATCAAGGGCTTTCGCTTTTATTGAAGGATGAACGAAGCGGTGAAGAGAGGACGTTTAAGTATGATGGTGGCATTACTTCGTTCCTGGAATATATAAACCGGAATAAGCACGAGCTGCATCGGCCGATAGTATTTGAAGATGAGAAGGATGGGGTAAAAGTAGGAATCGGGCTGCAGTATAACGACAGCTACTCGGAGAATATCTTCTCGTTCGTGAACAACGTGAAGACGATAGAAGGCGGTAAGCATGTAAGTGGGTTCAAAGCAGCGTTGACGAGGGCGCTTAACGAATACGGCAGAGCGAAGACCCTGCTTAAGAAAGTCAGTCTGGACGGCGAGGACGTGCGGGAGGGACTCGCGGCTGTTATTAGTGTGAAGCTGAAAGATCCACAATTCGAGGGACAGACAAAGACAAAACTGGGAAATAGCGAAGTAAAGGGTATTGTGGAATCAATTGTACGTGAACACCTGTGGAATTTTCTGGATGAGAATCCAAAAGATGCGAACAGCATAATACGAAAAGCGCTGGATGCATCGAGAGCGCGAGAAGCAGCACGGCACGCACGCGAAATAGTAAGGAAGAAAGACTTTTTCGCGGATTCACTACCCGGAAAACTTGCAGATTGCTCTGAGAAAGACCCAGCGAAGAGGGAGATATATATAGTGGAGGGCGACTCAGCCGGAGGTTCTGCGAAGCAGGCGCGAGATAAAAACTTTCAGGCGATTTTACCCATACGTGGTAAGATATTGAACGTGGAGAAGGCGCGACTGGACAAGATATTAAAGAGTAAGGAAATCCGGACGCTCGTTACTGCATTGGGTGCAGGAATCGGCGAGGATTTTGACTTGCAAAAAGCACGTTATGGTAGGATAATTCTAATGAGCGATGCTGACGTTGACGGTGCGCATATAAGAACGCTGCTACTTACTTTCTTCTTTCGCTACATGCAGGAGTTAATAAGTACGAACCACGTGTATATCGCGATGCCGCCGTTGTATCTGGTGAAGAAACGAAAAGATACACGGTATGCCTTCTCGGATGAGGAATACGTAAAGATACTGGAGGAGTTGGAAGTGAAGGAAGGTGAAACGGGTGTGAAGATACAGCGCTACAAAGGTCTGGGCGAGATGAACCCAGAGCAATTGTGGGAGACGACAATGAATCCTGACACGCGGTGCATAAAACAGGTGAATCTGGATGATGCCGCGGAAGCGGACTGGATATTTACGGTCTTGATGGGCGAAGAGGTGGAACCAAGAAGAAAGTTCATACAAGCCCATGCGAAGGAAGTGATGAATTTAGATATTTAGCTCATTTGAAAAGACACAGAAAAAATGGTGTAAAGCCATGAGTGCAAGAAAGAAGATAGAAGAGCTGTTTCCTTTTATCTTGCTCTTTATTTTAGCATTCGCCATACGCTTTTTAGGTGGTACTTGGGAGACAAAATGGGATAACGATGCTTATATGGCAAGACAGGCAGAATATATCTATTCGTTTGGACATCCTGCAGTTCCTGACCCGTTCAGTTCAGCGCCGTTATATCAGCCCGGTATGGCTTATCTTCTTGCCTTCGTGGGCTGGTTGATTGATCTCATTCCTTACAAATTCTCGCAACCAAGCATGATTATCGCTGAGGGTCTGGTGCCGCCCTTACTCGGTGCTGCTACCGTGCTGGTTATATACTGGTTTGCAACGAGCCTATTTAATAAGTCTGCGGGAATCATTGCGGGTGTGCTCGCGTCATTCTCTCATATTCTGATCTTACGCACCATGAAAGGGTTCGTCTTCCACGACGCTCTTTCTCTGTTTCTAATCTTATTAACGGTTGTCGCTTTTTGGTACGCACTAAAAACTGTTGATAATCCGTTTCCGAGGGGATTCAAGGATCGAGCTATCTATTTGGCTTCTATACTCACTCCCGCAGCTCTTATTGGCATCACAGGTTTCACGTGGGGTGGATATTTCATCATTCATGCGATACTGATCTTTTATGCACTCCTTTTAACCACTTCCGTTTTGGTCAAGCGTGATTCTATGAAACAATATAAGAGTTATCTGCCGAAAACGTGGGTGCTCATCTGTTCCTCGCTGTTCTTTGGCACTATAATAGCGCTGATTCTCTATCCGGTGCGTGGACCCGTGGAAATCTTGAGAGCGGCACAGATGCTGGGATTTGCAGAAGGTCCTTTGGTCTATAAATTCACAAGCGACCTTATGCCGCCGCGCATAGAAAGTTTTGAATCGCTTTTCGGGACATTTCTGCTGGTTGGGCTTGTCATGACCGCAGTTGGTGTGTATGGCCTTTACAAACGCGATGGAAGAAGTGGTTTGTATCTCCTTGCCGCACTGCTCGCTACCATGATGCCGGCAGTTCGGGCGTACCATTTCATGGATATGTTCTCGATGTTCGTGTACATCTCGCTTGGCATCGGTGCCTCGTTCATATTAGAAAGAATACAGGGGCAGGAACGGCAAAAATCGGTATGGAAAAAGCTTGCGAGTGTGGCTGTTATCGTAATCATAGTCATCGCATTCGTAAATCCTGTCATTTGTTCCGTAAATGAAGTGCGCTATCCAGGCGGATATATCATCCAACCAGAAAAGAAAGCAGCATTTTTGTACATCCAGAACAACACAGCCGCAGATTCGCTATTTATCAACTGGTGGGACCACGGCAATTCATTGGCGTATTTCGCGAAACGTAGGCCTGTAATTGACCAGATGTACATTCCTGATGAGACAGTAAAAGCGGTTTCTGCGGTCATCGTGGCAACGGACCCGGACAAAGGCTTGCAGATTGCGCGAACACTCAAACAGAAGCATAATAGCTCGGAAGTGTACCTGATGCTTTTTCAGTACGATGCTTATCTGACACCTATAATGGGTTATGCCACGGGTTACAGTCTGACACCCAGTAATGAGTCAATCAGGATGTATTTTGATGATAACGGGCGATTGGTCGGGCGGAACGAGCTCACAAATCGGACTAACTATTACCGGTTATGGACTAACCCCTCTATCGAGGGTTACATGCCGTTTTATCAGAGCAAAGAGGTGAAGATATTCAGGTTGGATGTGTGAACGGTTGTATCGTATATCAGAGTATCGTAGTTACAGGTAAAGGGATTTAGTGTTCGTACAGAGTTCTGGAGATGTTTGGGGGGGGAGTGCCGAGCAAAGTTCATAATATCCAGTTGGTGGAAATCCAACCTGAGGAAAGGTTAGCCGCCACCTCAGAACTGAACCTTGCATCCAGCCTGGTAACAGGCTGTGGTGAAGCTAGGGGAATGGGATACTGGGCTGCAACGCAAGTGAAGGGATTCAGCCACGAAATTCTTATTGTGTCGGTGGCCGACGCTGTTTGGTTGGCGGAAGGCAGTACTCTCATCGCCGATAGTCTTAATAGGACGTGGCGATGCGATGCGAGCCCGACGGGGTCTGAGACCGTGGCACGGTATCAAATGGATATTATGTTAACTCGGGAGACCCGGGGTGTTCTCCTTACCGGAGTATGTCCTATCAAACATATAAACGGTAAGATAGTGCAGACGACACTCTGGGAGTCGGACCAGTTCATAGTACCGGAGAAGCGGGGTAATGCCCGTGGAGGGAAGGGGCTGGCGGTTGAACCGTTGGGTCAGGGACACATCCACCGCACAAAGAGGCTGGTAAAGGGTGGCAACAAAACTGGACTCATAACCTATCCGGTAAAGGGTAGGGAGGTTCTTCCGAAGAGCTGGATGAGGGAAAACCTCAAGTCCGGTTCTGTGAGGGGGCTCATAGTAGCTTCCGGGAGGAGATGGCTATGAGCTCTACTCGACAGAGAATACAAAATAGCCAAGATAGTACTACCCCAACTATCACTCTGCTTGTAGCAGTTGCACTTTCAATTACAGCCCTTATATTTGCAGCAGGAACAACTAATTTACCAGCTAATAACATCACTTCCATCATTTCTGGTTTACGGTTTTCTCTACTTATCATCTCAATCTTCATTTTTTCATATCTTATATATCTTATATATCGTCTTTTATGGGTTCGTCCGAAGACTCAAAAAAGAGTAGAAGCTTTGAAAAAGCTCAGAAGAACGATAATATTCGGAGAAAACGATTCCTACAAAATTCGTAAAGAATGGGAAAAAATATAGGTTATTGTATCCGAAAAAGGGAATAAAATATGCCAAGAAAAATTGATTTAACCGGTTGGGAAGAAATAGACGAAACGAAAATACCCCAATGGGTTTATAAAAGAGCATACAAGATGGCAGATAAAACTGGTCGCTGGGAAGGCATTTACCTTACGGGGGAGCATTACAGATATTACATTGAACATCTCGGTGGTCAAGGCACTATTGCTTATAGAAAACTGAGATACAAATATAGAAAAGAAAGAGAAATGAAAATTAAAAAGGCTATAATTGCCCTAGCAATTTTAGCAGTTGCTGGTTATTTCTTATATCCTGCTTTCCAATCTGATGGAATGCAATCATCTTTTCAAAGTGTAGGTGAAGATGTTGGTAGTTGGTGGAACGAAACAGGCAATTATTCGCCTTCTGTGACTTCATCAAAACCAGAAATCAATATTCAAGAATTAGAAAAACAAATCCACGACCTGATAAACGAAGAAAGAGAAAAACGAGGATTGCCGACATTAGCTTGGAATGACAAATTGAGCGTTATTGCGAGAAAGCACAGTCAAGATATGGCGAATAGAAACTATTTTGCTCATAGCGATCCAGAAGGGCATGATTTTTCTTATAGATACCAACAAGAAGGCTTTAATTGTGATGTACGTGTGGGAAACTACATCTATAAGGGTGCTGAAAATATTTTTCAGAACAATTTATACAGTTCGGTAACATACTATGGCGGAATTCCCTCTTATGATTGGAACTCTCAGGACGAAATTGCGGAATCCACTGTTCAAGGCTGGATGAATAGCCCCGGGCATAGACAGAACATTTTAACAGCCTATTGGAAAAGTGAAGGTATTGGTGTGGCTATTTCAAGGGATGACAAGGTGTATATAACTGAAGATTTCTGTTAATTTTGCCAGATAGATTCGAACCCTTTGATTTTTTTTTTGCGAAGCAATATCTTACCCCCCCCATTTTTCGTTTCCCTAAAGTGAACAAAAGAGGAGTCGGGATTTTTATATTGAATTGATTATTAACAGAAGTCGTAATTAATTAATCATCTCCTCTTTAAAGTGCAAATATAATTAAGAATCATGATGCAAAGAAACCCATAAAAAACGTCAACAGAACAAATAATAGAAAATACAACACAGTCCACCAACATAAATATGGAAGGATTTTATCCGCAAGTAATACTACCAACCCTGCATATATTCCTGCGAAAAATCCAACAAAAT
>JAPWVK010000158.1 GCA_029241965.1 Candidatus Methanophagales archaeon | reverse complement strand
TTTTTAGTCAAGGTTTTTACCGAAGGTAAAAAAGTTGTTGGTAAAGCTTTTCTTTCTAAAAAATGGTTTGTGGTAAAAGAAAAGCAAAATATGTTCTGGTCGTATTTTTGATTTATTTTCATCCTGACAGCATGCATCCTAAACATAAATTTTTCAATCCTCTTTTGTTATGGTACTCATAGGATCTACTGGTTGTATGTTGCTATTCTATAAGGTCACCAAAGAATCCTGATTCCTGATTTTTTTGCCAAATATCCCAAGTAACGGGCCGATAATAGTTCTTCAGCGCTAACTCAATTACTTTCTGTATTACCTGTACCACAGGTCTTTTTGCTTTGCCTTCAGCATCGAATTCAGTCTCAGGATGCGATAGGATAAATCCAAATAATATTTTCAATAGTTCGACTTTTAATAAGTCGTAATTGACTTTCTTTTTGAAAAACTCCTCTAAATGATTACCTTTCTTAGCATTGAAGTATTTTTCACAATCCGCTATGTCGTCAGCTTTAAATATATATCTACCTTCACCGAGTTCTGTCATTGCCCGAGCAATTTCATCGGGACTAAAGTTATCAAACTCAATATTTTTATCCCAAACATGAATATATTCATTTTTGGTGACTTTACGTTTTGGATAACACTTGGAGCATGCTCCAATTAAACGTTTTTTAATTACAGGTACCCGTCCTTCATTATCCAGAACAACAAAAACAATGGTTTGCCTATAATGATAATCGTCAATAAACCTCTCTAAAGCGCCATACTTATCTGTTTTCTTTTTACCAGTGAAATTCCCTACACCTTGTATGTTTACTACTTCAATACCTACTTGTGGAAAAGAATATCCAAAGAGCTCCTTAGCAAGACGAGGAAATTGCTCAGCTTCTCCATCGCCCTCAACCACAAGGATCAATTGGGGTCTCGGATTAAGATGGTATTGGTTTGTGAGACATTCCAGATACTGCAACTCGTTTTTTGTAACACCTTCTCCATAAAACTTATCTTTTTTCCAAATCGGCGATTCATCGGGGGCCAGTAATTTATTTCCGGTTAATTCCTCATAGAACAAGCGCAACATCTGTTCCATTGAATATAGAGTTTGAGCAAACAAGGCCTTACCCTTCAGTTTTTTCTTTTCTCCCACAGAAACAAAGCTGATAAGCTCATACCATTGCACCAGCGGATCAACATATTTTGCATCAAAGGCAACCAACTCTTGGAGTTGTTTTAGCTCGTCAATGGTCATGCCAAGGTCATCAAGCACAGCCTTAGCATTCCAGTCACGGCAATACTTATGCCAATACTCGTTACCATATACTTGGATTGACCTACGATCTGATTGGGTTATTGGGAAATACCGATTGGATATGATTTGGCAAGTAGCCACAGCGGCTTCTCCTTTGATCCCATTTTTCTGAAGACCCGCGATTTCCTTTTCTGCCCAATCTAAAACTTTACTTGTCACATTAATGTCTTCTTTACTATGGGAGACCCACGCCTCTGCCCTAAGTTCTATCTTGGTTAATCGAATCAATTTGTAGAGAGCATAGCATTGGAAAATTGAGTAGAAGCTTTCTGTTTGTCTATATCCTTTTTCATCATTGAATGTTTCCCATTTTCGGAAGGGTTGAGAGGCGGGATTCCATAGGTGCCCTTCCTCTAACCAACCCATCGCATATTCTTTTTGAAAATAGAAACCTGCATAATCCTCTTTTATCTCTCCCGCCCATTCTTCTCCATCCTGTAATATCCCCAAATCGCGATATCGTTTACCGTTATCAACATATTCTATTTTGGTCTTGATTTTGGGGTAACGAACCCTTGCAATAGGATACAAAATGCCTAACTTTTCAAATTGTTCTAATTGTTCTAATTGTTCACTTGAAGTTTGAATGCCGCGATCTTTGCAATACTGAATAAAATGATCCGTTGGAAGAAATGGGCAGATCATAAAGAGCTCTTTTTCTATTACGTACTTCAAATTTGGCATTTTATTCATAGTCGTATTATCATCTCCCTGTAATACCATTTATATTTTAGTTATAAAAATCTTGGCAATAATGGAGGAGTTTTACAGCTCAAGTAAAGCTGCTATGGCTTTTCCTTTCATTTTTCTTTTACCACATCCTAATGTTTTTATATCGAAAAAAGAGGATTAATAATAATCCTCCACATTCTTCAGTCCTACTTAGGCTTGCCTGCCTTGAACTTGAAGCTCATAGTTCGCAGGTACCAACTCTCTTGGAAATGAACTCAGTTCAAATGGTGCTCTATCACCTACATCAATATCGTAAGCGGTATAAGTAAACGATGTACCTGTAACCCTGCCCCCGGCATCGTAGTAAGTGCAAACCACTCTCACAAATTTGGCATCATTAGTCCCTTCATTCTTAACTTCGCCTACAATTTCATGATAACCATAGTCGTCAATACTTGCACTGTGACTTAGAATTTTAAGTCCACTGAATGGTTCTTCGTCCGTTTCCCTATATGATACCTTTAGCTTGTAACTGTCAGGATCTATTTTGTCAGGATACGAGCTTAGATCGAAGGGTGATTTCTGATTTGGTTTTAAAATATCTAACTCTGTGTAACTAAAATCTGTTCCAATTACTGTTTTCTGTGGATCATAGAACGTTGCCGTAATCTTCACGAATTCGATATTAGTTGATAGCGGGTTTATTACTTCGCCAACTACGTTAAAATATCCTGAGCTGTCAATATAACTGCTTTTGCTCAATATTTCCGGTTCTGTGGGTGTGGGTGTGGGTGTCGGTGTTGGCGTTGGCGTTGGTGTGGGTGTGGGTGTTGGTGTTGGTGTTGGTGTTGGTGTTGGTGTTGGCTTTGTCAATGTTGCATGTACGTAATGAGTCTCGCCTGCAGCGACAGGTACATTTGTTGACCAATCATGATAACCGTCAAGTGTGAGCTTAATAGTATGAGTACCGGGTGACACATCAGAAATCGTAGCGTTTGTTTTAAACTGTGTACTATCACCATCTAATTCTATCGCGGCACCCGACGGTGACGAAGCTATGTTGATAACTCCGGTTGTAGGTGGTTTCGGCGTCACGTTGTATCCCAATATAATCGCGGGAATCCAATTATCGTATCTTTTTCCATTAACATCCACAAACTCAGTGCAGTTTATCCAGCCGCTTGTTGTCAGCAGTGCTTTTGTATGATGAATCTGCGGATAGGAGCCTGTTATTATAGTATAGTTGTAGTCTACATTTGCATACAACTGAAACGATTCATTAAACGAAATATTGTGCCAATCGCCGTTATATCCTGCCCACGGCAGTGTCTCGATGCTCCAAGAATCATTACAAATCTTAGCGTATTCCGTATGCCCACCCGTTCCTGTGCATGGATACGTATAAAGCTTGTTCACCGTAATCGTTTGTTTTGGCGTGATTGTACCGCTATGCGTACCTGAGATGCTTGGATAGGGTTTGGCTGGTGTGCCAGTGTCGAAAATAGCCACGATTTTATCGTAGAAGCTTGTATCAAAGAGGTCATCCGCTGTCAGCAGTTTATTGATGTAGCCCCTCTCGTAGTCCACTTTTGCATATTCGAGAGTTGAATTTATCTCAAGATGCGGGTTAGATATCCAGGCGCCGTCCCAGTTCTCAAGCGACTTTTTCACTATCTCAATCTCCGAACCAAGTACTTTCTTAGCGTATATCTCAGCAGCCTCATCTACGTGCTCCGTGTTATATTCAGTTGCGTTTATGTGTGTCCTGACAATCTGCTCCACGAGTTCAGGATGATCTTTGATTAGTTCACCGCTTACTAATAAGCAGCAACAGGCATGATTGGGCCACATTTCTCCAGAATAAACCACTATCTCTCCGGTACCTTCCAGTTCTATTATCGTGGGCGAAGGAGCAGGAAGGAATACGCCATCCACAACTCCAGCTCCTATTTCTGTTATTGCTTCTCCAGGTCCCATTCCTATGATGTCAACATCCTCATCAGGGTCTAATCCGTTATCCATCAGCCATTTCTTGAGTATGGTATCCTGGATTGAGCCTGGCGGGAAAGTAGCTATTTTCAAGCCTTTCATATCTTCAGGAGATGTATAGTTCGCTGCGAGTTCAGGTAAAAGAACAAGAGCAGAACCATTTATTTGCACCGCAGCAACTATCTTCGCATCCAGGCCCTTATCTATTGCAGTAATAGGTGGTGCAGTGCCAACGTATGCAACATCAAGTTCTCCAGCCATCATTGCGGTCATCTCTGGCGGGCCCGAAGGGAATGCGCTATCCGTGACTTTCGCTATCCCAAATTTCTTCAGGTCGTCTTCCCACCAGCCTTTTTCCATTGCAGTCATATGAGCGATTTGGTGCGTGCTGGGCTGATAACCGATGTGAATAGTCTTAATCGCGCTAATGTCTATAGGCACTCCAAGCACAATACTTCCATCATCGGCAATAGACCATTCACAGCAGTTGCCAGGAACATCGCCATTCTCATCGAAGGTTATTTCACCGGATACACCCATATCCCCTATACTATACACCACTACGCTACTTGCAACTATCACTATGACTAACAAGATTGTCAATGCCGTCAACCCAACTTTATTTCTCATTTTTTCATAACACCCTAATCTTTTTCCCCATACACCTTCTTTACAACAAGATCAACCTCAACGTCAGCACCGGCTATGTTTGTAATACCCGCATCTTTACGGTTTCGCAAAGGGATTAACAACCGTCCCGCATTATCCCTATATACGAAGCAATGCAGCCGCTTTTCCGCTTCTTCTGGCATAAACATCAATTTAATTGGTCTTATAGGCAGTTCGCTTTTTAAATCTTTCGGGTTATATAAATACGGAAACCGCCCTGGCATCCGAACAACAAGCACGCACCGCCGCCGTCAGGAAGGAACTTCCGCAGTCTAAAGAGCGTTGGTCGGCGTTTTGGAGGCGGGTTTAACCTTTTTGTGCTTATGGTTTGCACAGCACCATACAACAACTGACAAAAATTTAAAGACATATCTAATTTTAGTTTCAACATTCACAAACAAATTTTATGTACGCTCTCGGAAGAACTATCCTAAAAACTCAATGCTTGAATACAAGATCAGCAAATCAGCTATTTGTTAAGATGACTGCTAAGACCCGATAATTATTTATGCTGTTACCGCATATCGTACCATTTAAGGCACCACAAGAGTAATGCCAAAGAATGTAGCAACTTACACTTTGTGGTTACCCTAATATAGGAGACAAAAAAATGAAAATACTCAACAACCGAAAATATAAAATTTTGAGAGTAAGTAAAAAGTGGTTAGTAACAGGACTAACCTTATTACTGATAGCTGCGATAGTTGGGACGCTTGCACCAAGTGCCGTTGCACTGCCTACTGCTACCAGCTTCGGCGTTGAAGACGCAGAAGGTTACAATGATACCCAGGTGTTAATACCCGTAAACATCACCAATGTGCAGAATGGCCCAGTTCCTTGTATAATATTCAATATTTTATACAATAACAGCGTAATAAACCTTGAGGGCGTTCAGAAAGGTACTCTAACGTTTGACTGGCGAACTCCTGCATGCTGTAACCATTATTGGGGCTCACGAGTCGCTGTATTTTATGATCCCATAGATGAGCACGCGATACAAAACGGCGCGACTGGCTCTGTTGTGCTGCTTAATTTCAGTGTAATCGGCGAATCGGGTGACATGAGCTGGCTGAACTTCTCGGATATACAACTGGCAGAAGATGCTCCAAACTATCAAATAGGAACAGCGCCTTCGAAGAACGGTACGTTTACCGTCTTAAAATAGTTAGTCCATTTATCAGGGAACACACAAGTAATAATTTACCCGAACTGTATCATTTTCCAATGATTTTTAAGACACAGATTAACGCTGGTTAACACAGATTTAAAGTCGTGTAGTTTTTTGATTTTGATTCAACACGTAAAAACTTAATAATCCGGACAGTACCGCCTGTGTAAATCTGTGAAATATGTGTCTATGATTTTTATCAAAATGGGTAAACTATTTACTGGGAGTTCCCTTAGTACAGTACACGAAAGATGAAGTTTTCTTAGATCTTTTATCCTGCCCCGTTGGGGTTATAAAAATGCTTTTAAAAAATCGCTCTCAAATTCAACGCATATCGCTATTTTTTTCTATCTTGACGTATAAACCACCTTTATTATATCGTTATTCTGCAGTTCGTATTTCTCACCCAGCCGTCGTTTCGTTCTCGCGTCTATCGCATAAAGGAAACTATCACCAATGTCAGAATGAACCGCAAAAGCCAGGTCCCTGGCTGTGCTCCCGGATTTCAAAAGATACGCATCCGGTAGAACCCGTCCAGCGGAATCACTGTACTTATGCTCATCCTCCACCGGATACACCACCACGTAGTCTAACAAGTCAAACACCACCCGATTTATTATTTCCTGGACGCCCGTACCGCCATGAGCACGAATCAATCTTTTTATTTGCTCCAGACCTTTTCTTTGCTTATCCGTAACTTCAGATGCAATCACAAAATCAGTATCTCCGGACAGATATTTTATGATATTGTTCTTTGATGCGGTTCTCAACGCAAGCTCCGCGGCTGCGGAACAGGGAATTACTACCTCTCCTCCATCTTCTTTACCTGCACCTTCAAGCTCTTTTAGCTTTTTTATGTTCTCATCAGGTGCAATATCCGCTTTGTTCGCCGCGATAATCATTCTTTTGCTTCTCAGTACTATATGAGAAGCTAATTTCTTCAGGTCGTCCTCAGTCCAGGACTTCATGTTACTTTTGTCTGGAATGCCGGATTTGAGTATAGCACCCTTCACTTGCTCTTCCGTCACCCCAACACCTGCTAATTGTTCTGCAAGCAACCGTTCTATCTTCGTGCCTTCTAATTCCACCTTACGCTCTATCTTGTGCCAGCCACGGCTTATTATACCATAGACCCACATACTCAACTCCTCTTTGAAGAATATAACATCTTCACGCGGGTCATGAGCCCCAAGTTCCACCACATTCCCGTCTGCATCTGTCGCCCCCGACGCATCCACGACATGAATTATCGCTTCCGCCTGCCTGAGTTCGTCCAGGAATTCATTGCCCAAACCTTTTCCTTCATGAGCACCTTTGACCAATCCCGCAACATCCAATACCTCTACGGGTATGAACCGAAAGCCGTTTATGCAGTTACCACACTCTCCAGCCAGTTGAAGCTCCTTCTCTTTACAGAGGCAGTTCACCCTCACGTATGCTACTCCAACGTTTGGCGCGATCGTTGTGAACGGATAGGCAGCTATCTCGACATCTGCGAGTGTAAAAGCCTTAAAAAAGGTGGACTTCCCCGAATTTGGCTTTCCCGCCAATGCTATTGTTATCATTTTAATCTTCAACGGAGACCGTTTCTAACTGTGTTATTATGCTCCAGACCACCGTCCTTGCATGAGACGGAATAATCGGATTGGTCGTTAGTACTTCCAGATCTGAAATCCCTGCTGCCGCCCTCAAAGCCCGTGACTCATCGCCATTCAGCAGCTTAATCTTTACCACCCCCATTGCCTTTTTTATATTTCTCGGAACCGTAATATCATCCACCATGTCTCCAAGCATATCCGCGCATTTCTTTATGATTTCTTCTTTTTCTGCATCCCCCATTTGCTCTTATCACCCCCTCTGTTTTCTCCGTAAACCAATAGATAGTAAAAGCAAAGTGCATAAAGATATTTCACTCTAAGATAAAATAAGTATGCCGAGATGAACATTCTGCGTGTTATTGAGGAAGCCGTGAAGGAGGAGTTAAAACAGGATAAGGAGCCGTTAATCCTGTTCATGCTCGGTGGTGTAGATGTGGGCAAGAGTTACACCGTCACTGCTATTGCAAATCGGTTTCATGCGCAGGGGCTAAAAGTGGCTGTTGTAGATGCGGATGTGGGTCAGAGTGACATAGGACCTCCATGCTGCATAGGCATGGGTGTTCTGAGTAAAAAAATAGAGCAGCTTTCAGAAATACCTCTACACAGCCTCTACTTCGTTGGCAACACATCGCCTAATGGATGCGTGCGTGAATGCGTGGAAGGAGCAGCGGCTGCGGTGAACAAAGCAAAAGCGCTAAATGCTGATGTTATAATCGTGGACTCAACTGGCTGGATAGAAGGAGAAGAAGCGCGGAAGTTCAAGTTGAACGAAATAGAAGAGATAAACCCTTCTTTAATCATTGCGATAGCGAAAGAGGATGAACTGGCGCATATAATGCCGCATCTAAATAAGAAAGTCATTAAGATACGGATGTCGAGTGAAGCAAAGAGCAGGACGAGGGAAGAAAGAAGAGCACTGCGTGAGGATGGGTATAATAAATATTTCCGTGCGGCCAAGAACAGAGTTTTTGCACTCTCCATTTTCGAATGGATACCAGAAGAAGGCACTTTGTTGGGGCTTTTCGGTGGTAAAAGCGAAACCTATGAAAAGGAGGCCATTGGGCTTGGCGTATTGAGTAATTTGGATTATGAACGAGGCAGGGCAGTTGTTTTTACGCCTGTTGATACGGGGGATGCTGCAACTACAAGCTGGATAAAACCGTGTGGTATGCAGCTAATAGGGACAAAAAGCGGTATTTAACGCTATATTTGCGTTTCCTTTTCGCACTGGTTTGAATTGTTAGACAGTACGCATTATCGGAAGAAGGCGAGTGCACTCAAAATGGGAAAAATAGTTACAGATATTTGCTAAATTTGTTGAATACTCTTGATAGAGTTCTATAAGCGATAAACAGCTTTAAATAAAGCTATTTTGTATATATAATATAAGTAGGGGCTAATCGCGAGGCTTTGAACCTTTCACGCTCATCCGCTTGGATGAAAGCGCCGTGGAAGGGCGCTTTATAAATACCCCTCAAATTAGGAGGTGATGATACAAAAAAGAATAAACAGAACAAATAGTTAGCTACTTTTATCAACACAATTCAGCGAATCTGTAAGGCGTTTGGGATGCACGCGGTGTGCCTGTTCGTGGGAACTACGAAGACCTTAAAACATCATACGATAGAATAGAGAAAGGTAAAAAACCTAAAAAATAATCGAGGATGGTTTTTTTTCATCCTCTCTCACATTTTTTCCGCGCTTCTATGAACCGTTAACGCACGACACGATGATATTGTTGTAGAAACTTCTTTATCTCTGCTCTAAACTCCTCTAAGCTGCTTTCGTTCTTTATAATCCGCGAAGCTATCTTCTTCGCTTCTCCCATGCCCCAGCTATTCTCGCGTTCTTCACGTTTTTTGAACTCTTCGAGGTTTAATAAATCGTCACCTCTACCACGAGATTTTATTCGCTCATATCTGAGGTCTAAGGGTGCTTCTATATCCACCAGCAGGAAATCGTCACCGAATTCTTTTTTGAACGTTTCTACCTCTGCTATACCCCTTATACCGTCCACAAGAACGACGGTTTTATCTATTTCTTTTATGCGTGGTAGGCACCGCCTTGCAATGGCATCCATCCCTTCCTTCGCCCGCAGCTCGGTTGCAACTCTGCCTGCGTTTTCATCGTTCAGAGGAAGACCACGCTTTCTTAACTCAGCCCTTATCTCTTCCCCCATCGTTACAACCGGAATACCCATCTCCGCTGCGATTGATGCCGCTTCCGACTTCCCCGCTGCGGGTGCACCGACAAACGCTAATACCTGTATCTTTCGCGCAGCCACTTTTCCGCCGCACCCCTCGCAAGCCTTCGCTCAACTGCCGCATAGAATACATTTATCACACAGAGTAACTCCCCTTTCTTTATCTCACCATCAAATAACGCCTGAAAAATTGCCTCATTAAGAATCCTCAGTTCCTCAACACCTTTTGGCATCCCTGCACTGGCAAGCGAAGTGACAACACCAAGCGCGTGTCGCATTATAGGGCATGGCAGAGCTATTGATTTCGCAGGCACCTCTACATCATCAATTTTTATATTTGTGATTTCATTCTTCCTCACTTCTTTATCCTCATTCGCAATGATCATCTCCCATTCGGCATGCGAACCAATGGTGAAGCCATAACTGAACGCCTTTGACTCCTGCCTCCCGATCTCCCCGCCTATTTTATCCTTCCAGTAAACGAGTTCTACTTTTGCCATGTTTTCTGATTTGACTTAATCATTAAAAAAGATTCATTTTTCGTATTTGTTTAGCTAACCACAAGATTCCACAGATTTTCACGAGAGAATAATAATAGTAACCAAGTTTTAGTGTTTTATTAACTACTTTATCCATTATTAACCCCTAATTCTTGTGTTAATCTTGTGAAATCTCGTGGTTTT
>JAPWVK010000157.1 GCA_029241965.1 Candidatus Methanophagales archaeon | reverse complement strand
TTTCGATTTGATGGTAAACCCTGACGCAACGGCAGACCCAACGCCTGCGCCTATGGGCAGCGTAGCAGGATCGCACATCTGTTTCGTTACACCCATGTCCCGTGCAAGCTGCACCAGTCCTTTATCAAAGGTGCCTGCTCCGCTCTCTAACAGGTCTATCTTCCCTGCTACCGTCGAATCTTTCGGATTGAACGCCAAGATAATCGCTGCTTCTATTCTGGAATCTTTGATTGCTTCCAGCTCTTCGGGTGAACACGACACGTTTATCGAGTTGTACACCGCTCTGTCTGTCAATCCCACTTCATCCACATACTTGAGCCCTGCAACCTTCGCCTCCGCCACTGTCGAGTCAATCAAGAAGGGTGAGTCACTTTTCTCTGTGCAGAACGCAATCTCTTTCACCATTGCCTCAGATGATTCCGAAAATATCTGCATCATACCTGGATTACCGGTTAAATCAGAATACTCATCCTGCAAATTTATCACGGTTTCCGCTGCTTTCTTGTCAAATATCCCTTTCTCCGCATCCTCGACCAGATAATGCTTCGCATAGAATATCGTACCACAAAGAACAGTTGCGCACTCTCCTGGCTGACCTCCTACCTTCACTCCTCCTATCTCATATATATCCTGCTCCCTATCAAATAAAAACATTTTTTCTGTCCTCCTTTTCTTATCCTATCATGAATAGCACATACGTAACTATTCCTATCAGCACACCGTATAAAAGCCCTATTGTAAACCCTAATCGCTCTCCCTGTCGTTGCCAGAGTTCTCCCGCGACAAATTCCACGGTAGTATCCATCTGGTTTATTCGCTCCAGCAGTTTTCTATGCTCTGGTGGTGTTACGGCTACAGGAACGGCTACCTCTTCCAGTTCTTTCTCCAGTTTCGCTAGAATGTCGGCTTCCACTTCCGCCTCTATCTCCGTTTCCAGCTCCTCTTCGGATTTCTTCTCTTCTCCCATTCTTCTTTTCTCCCTTTCCTCTCCTAATACATCACCAGTTTAAGACCGACTAAAAAGAAACTCACGAAGAGTCCGATTGCCAGCCCTTTTACTATCCCTGCCCAGAGTCCTGCTGCGAACCGGGAATCACGACCTATCATCGTTATAAAGTGTCGGATGTCCTCTATCCGTGCAGTTAAAACTGCCGTTTCCGGTGTATTTTGTTCTACTTTCGGTGCTGCCATTTATATCACCCCCAATATTAGCGGTATGAGGAAGATGAACGCACTTATCGCCCCCGCTACTAATCCTAAGAACGCATTTTGCGAAAGTCCTGAAGTTAATTTCTGGTCCCTTGCAATTAACTGTGTCTTATAGGTTATCTGCTCCGCGGCTCGGTCTATGACACCCATATACGGAGATGCAGGCATGGCTAACGGCATTTCTAACACTGCTGCTCCTGCTTCCTCGCCGCCTACTTTCACTATAAACGGGTCTTCGGGAAACGCTCCGGGGTCTCGAGCTGTAAGCTCCTGAACCTTTGCATTTAGCTTCCCGTAATCCTCTTCCCCCATCATGTCAATTGCTTCTATTTGGTTTCTAAATCGCTCAACCGCTGCGTCCGGTACGTTCTCGATGAATGGTATTGCACCCGGGGTCCCTATTATCTTATGAGTCGATGGGTCAATACCGTTCTCTATCAGTGCTTTCATTGAACCGCCACTTATATGCCCTGGAACTTCCGCACCGGCAAGGATGATGAATCGTATGTTTGGATTTGAAACAATATTCGTCATTATCTTCTCCAACCCGATGTTCTCTGTTTTATCCGGTCCCTGTATTGCGACTCCTTTCAAATTTTCCATGTGGAAATACGACCCATGTGAGGATATCGCCACGCAACTCTGCGGGTCGCCCACTTCACAGTCACCTGTAACAAGCGGCCATCCATCCGGAACTTCTTTCTTCTCTGCCATACTCATGCACCTCCTCCTAAAGCTATGAACACTATTGCTACCGCTAATACGCAAAAGGTCACTCCGAGCATGAAGAACGTCGTGAACCCCGCTTTACTCAGCATTCCTTCCCTGTTTGGTTGTTGCATCTTGAAACCGGATGAGGGGTCAAGGCAATTTAACAGATCATCCACTGCCGTCTCCAGAACCGTTACCTGGTCTTCTATCGGTCCAAGGTTGACTTTGTAGAACCCTGGTCTGCTGACGCCTACGGTAAGCGTATCGGGATCTAACACCACTCCATACTTCTCATTTATTACTATCATGTTTCCTTTTTTTCCCTCCTCACTCTATCGTTTTGATTAACCCCGTTCCGACTGTCGAATACGCCTCATCCATGCACGCCTTGATGAACATCCTAAAGAACACTACCCAAACGGCTACTCCAAAGACTATCAGCGATACACCGTCTAAAATTCCATACGGTGAAGTCCCAAGTACGACCAGCGCAAGCCCCAATAGGACACACACCAATCCTCCAATCTCTACTGCAACCATCCTTGTTCGCTCTCTTCGCTCGTCTGGTCCCAGACAGGCGTTGTACGGGTGGAGTATCGCGAAACACGAGAAGATGAACATCAACGCTATAAGTCCTGTATTCATCACATTAGTTACCACTGCACCAAAGTTCAGTGAGCCCGTCACGATAGAACATTCAAGCAAGATTATCAGTGTCCCCGCCATTCCTAACTCCATCATCGCTCGCTCTAAATGTGGTATTTTCATCGCTATGAGCTTCTCATGGTTCGACATTGTGCCTGATACTAAGCCGATTACGCCCATCACGAGCACGCCCACTAACACTGCCGGATACAACTGACCTATTCTACCATACTCCGCGAGGGCTAATCCCATCACCGTTCCTATGACACCATAACCTATCGCCAACACGCCTATGGACGGAACGCCAGTCCCTAATCCATATTTGGACGTCTTATGCACTGAATCCATGCCCCAGAGAAACGCTAAAATTAGCCCCACTCCTTTTATCACCGCTGGAAAACCCGTATATATTGTTATCACCGCTGCAATTATGCCTGCTACAATCCCCATCTCCGTCTCTTCAAGCGGGAATGTGAAGTTCAGCCCTTTTTTCGTCGGCGCTTCTTCTTCCACTACTGCTGGTGTTACTGTCATTTTACATCGCCCCTCCTAATACCGTTGCTGCAATCACGACCACTATCCCGCAAAGCAGTGACACCGCAAGAGATGTGGCAAGTGCAAATGGCAGTCGCTTGAACTTCGGGTCGTGGAATCCTTCTATTGTGCCTCGTATGTTATACGCTGCTATTATCGCGTTGGCTACGAAGATTGACAAAGCTCCGATCGCTGCCGTGCCTGCTGAAAAACCTGCGTAGTTCAGTAACGCATAGTACATAAGCGCACCACCTAATCCACCAATGAAACCTCCCATCATGCCAGAGACAAAAACCACGTTTGGCACTCCATGTCCATCGGTTTGTGGCGTTTTGTACGGTGCCTGCGGTTCCTTCGTTATCGGGTCCACATCTACTCTGCCTGATATGGGCACAACCCCGCAGCCAAAGACATACAGGATATTTGCCATAAACATCACCACACTTATCATCACTGTCGCTCCGACTGCGCCGGATAACGCTACGAGCGCGAGGCTGTCTGAGAACGTAGCCACTGATGCCGCTGTGAATAAACCCGTCATTGTCGCACCGAGCATTATCTGCACTGTCCCTGTTGCAATTCCTGTTGCGGTGCCCATTGCCGCTGGTGCACCACCTACTGGTAATAGATGAGCACCTAAACTTGCCAGTAACCCGCCTATCACTACTAATACCACTATCAAAATCATCAATACTGGTTCCATATTTTCACACTCCTACAAACGGTCCACATTTCTTTCTCACCCATCTCACAAACACTAAGTTCCCTACTGCTAACGCTGCTACTATCAGGAGTCCCATTACAATGCCTATCACCGCTGCCATATCAGCAGTTGATGTAAATACTGGTAATGCCGGTAAAAAGCCACTAAGTTGCATCCCGACCATACTTCTCCAGTTCTCGAACAGGATGATGAGCCCGAAGGTCATCCCTGTAACAGGTCCGCCGAATTTCGCACAGAACCCTGCTATGTCCCTTTGTGTCCGTACCCCGCAATCCGCGTATCTCGTTATCTTGCCGTGGTAAACTACCCGCTTCCCTTCGCCAAACGGTCTGTCCTGAAACTCTCGCTCCGTTCCATAATGGACATCACCAGTCGAGGACCCTATTGATCCTACGGTAATTCCCCATATGAAACCGAGTAGTGGCAGGGCGAACGGATGGTTCAATGATGGATTGCCTGACAATGTCCCTAAGTTGCTCTGTATGTATGCTATGCATGTGATACAGAACGTTGTCATAAAGGCATGCGTTGCTATCGGTAGCAGATGCCCGTATAACACGTCGAGATAGATTGGCTGCTCGAATCGCTTCATCGCCGCTGTTCTGCCGCAATGCGATGTTACAGAAAATATCATATTTACCATTGCAGCCGCTAATACACCGACTGGTATTGCCAGTACTGCCGCCTTCCATTCCTCACCCGGAACTAAAGGCTCCAGCTTTAGCAATAGCAACCATGCTACCGTACCTGCTGTTGCACAATACAATGCATTCGATAGGGGCTCGCCTGAAATAGCTTTGTTAAAGAACCGATTTATCTGTCCCACCTGCGCCGCTAGTTGTACCTGCGAATTCGGATTGCTTTGAGATCCCATATCTGACTCTAAGTCCTCAAACGTACACGCTATGAACGCTAAGAACGCTATCACTAACATCCATGCAAATAGCAATACTACTATTAGTCCCATGAAGAAAGGTAACAGTTATTAGTACTATAAAAGGTTTTCGCTTTTTCACTATTTGTATTCCCGTGAGATAACAAGGTACAAGAAAAATTCAAAAATGATAGCCACAGAGACCACAGAGGGCACAGAGAGAAATTAACTCGGTGCTCTCGGTGTACTCTGTGGCAGAAAAATTTATACATTATATGCAACGAGAACGAGAAAGAGTTACGGGTAAATACCGGAAAAAAGTACTATGCTTTTATTTATGGATAGTTTTTAGGATATGGTATCAGGTGAGTAACTGAATAGCGAGAGATAAACTTTAAGCAATGGAGTGATAAAGCAATGGGACTATTTGGAAAGAAACACCATCCGAAACTGCTAAAGACCGAGAGGATGAGTTATAGTGACTTATTTTTTATATTACGACTTTCGCGTGGGAATCTCGCTTTACAACCCATCTTCATCGTGGCAAGTGTAGAACTCGGCAACAGCACCACTAAATCAATAATAAGTGCGACAGACGTGAATAGCGGAAAGACATATATCCTGGATAAAGCGGTCAGGATGACTCGAGAAGCATTAGCGCATGACTCTGCATTTTGTCATACAATAACGATGGTCGACCTTTCTGAGGAGTCTATTGCCGATTTAGTGTGTAAGACGCTGCAAGAATCCGCAAGTGCATCAGGGGTAACAATTCCGGATTTACATTTCGTTGTTCGATCCTCTGGGGTAACAGCAGGGTTTTCCAGTATCGATGAGATGCAGGGGGTAATAAAAGCTCTGGCTAAGGGCTGCATGCTCGCGGGAGTTACACCGCGGAAGATGATCTCGCCTATGACCGTTAATGATATCCCTTCTGAGCTGAGGAAGTTTTCACGCATGGAGAAGACTTATTTTGATGGTGCCGTTACCAGTAACGAAGCACCCGCAGGAGAGTCTTTAGTAGCGAATGAGATGGAGGGTGAGCTTGTATCCGCAGGGCTTAAGGGAGCGGCAAAGTGGCTCGATGTTGACTTTCGGAACCCTGTTCTATCAGTGGATTTTGGCACTACGCTCGCAGGTCGTGTGACCGATGACCAACTGCCATATTCGTGTGTTTCGGGTAGTTTCTGTGGTCTGGCGGGTGCAATCCCCGACGCTTTTATTTCTCATGTTGTAAGCGAGAAATATCCTTCCGTGCTTGATTGCCCGGAATATAAATTAAAAGGAAAAGTAAAGAAGGACGTGGTAACGGGATATGCAGATGATGTAATGAGGCATTTGAGAATAGAGAAAATCCGCACAGGAACACTTTTTGGAGGGTCGCCGGTGAATGTAAATGCGGCGCGAAAGGACGGTGTCACATTGATCGGCGTAGATGCCGGGGACAACCTTTCGGACCTGCCCAAGATAGCGGAGATTGGCAAAGAGCTTCATCGCGAGGAGAGTTTGTGTTATGTTATGGCAGTGATAGACGAGGTATCGGCACGTGTCGTGGAAGAGTTGGTGGGGATAACAAAAGAGGAAGGTTTATTGCTACCCCATACGAAAATAGGAATAACCGGCAGAGCGGGTATAACGGGTAAGAAACCAGAGTTAATACTGGAGAAGTTGAGTAAAATGTTTGATCGGAAGATGGATAAAGAGGTGATATTCGTAGACGATGCGCTGGCAAGGGGTGCTGCGGTTCTTGGTAGATGTATGCACCAATTTGGGTCTCCCGGAAATCCAATAGGTGGGACTCAAGGCAGTGGGTGCATCGCAGGCAAGAGAATAAAAAGGCAAAAAGGAAAGGAATATAAAGGTTAATTAATTTATGTTTTTTAGGAGCAGAAGATGGAAGTAAAAGTAGAAGGTGGTGGTGAATTTGGCGATGCAAATTATGAGAAGATTTGTCAGAATATCTATAGGGATATAGGTTTACAAAGTAACATAGACAGTGTGTACTTGTATTGCAATGCTGCGGAGCATGTTTTTATCATCTCTATTAAGATAGGTAGGGTGTCAAACCCCGTGACGGTGGGTGATATGACCATCATAGCAGGAGAAGATATGTTTAAGGTGACGAAAGAGCTATATGCACCAAGATTGCTTGCCTTGCTTTGGAATAGATATGGAGAGAAGGTTAAACAACTAGGCAGGTTAGAGATAAGTATTAAATTAGAAGAAAAGGAAATGCAGGAGCTTCGGAGTCAGGTCGTCTATGATCCACGCGGGGATTTGACTACGAGGATATTGGATGGAATAGACAGGATATTACCCGAAGGTGCACGAGTACGATATTCAATTCCAGCCACGGGTAGAATAACCATTATCGCTTCTGAGAATCCAATAGAGGAGGACTGGAAGAAGAAAGCAACTGATATATTGCGTAAGATAAGCAAGGGGGAAGCGTAGATATGTATAAAATAATGATGTTTACGGGGGGTGTATATAAGTTCAACGAGTTGAAAGAGCTTGTAGAAGATATAGGCGGGTTTATTTTGCAGGAAATGGTAATGCAGGTGGAGACGATGCTGCATCTGGCTTTCCCTGTGGAGGAAGAGCGGGTAATTCGTGATAAAGTGAAAGAAGTAGGGGGGAAGATAAAGGAGTTGCCACTGGCAGGAGCTGAGATAATGATTGTAGTGCCTTCTCTCGGTAAGCACCACGCGGTCGATCCTATGTGTGACATAGCAGAGTTCCTGCGCAGAAATGGTGCAATTACAAACATGATGGGGTTGGCACGCGGTGTGGGAAAGAGGATAGCACAGATGACTGCTCATGAGAAAGCGATAATAGAAGAATGTGACGCTGCTGTGTTCGTGTTCGGTAATTTCGAAGAGTGCATAGAAGAGAAAGCGAAGTTATGTGAGACGTTGGAGGTGCCTTATATAATAGTTGGGGGCCCCCCGGAACTCAACATAGAGCATTATGTAGGGAATATAGGGAGAAGAACAGAGAGGATGAGACGTAAGAACGAGATAGAGCAGTTAGAAGCAGTGGCAGAAGCAGTGAGGGTAGCCATTGATGAGAAGAAGAGAGAGATAGATGAGGACCCACTGGCTACTTCACCTCTATTCATAAAAGAGTTGTTAGACCTGGTTCTACCGCCAAAAGCGGGCGAGGAATTTTCAACCATTGTACAGCTTGATGGATTGCGGGTGAAGGTAGAAGAAGGCGATGAGGAGAACTTAAAAAACATAGAGATAGGGAAGAGGAAATTATCAGACATTTGTAATATTACGAAATCCGAGTATGACGGTTATCTGGTGAAGATACTTCCGGAGGCTGTTACAGGGAGTGTGTATTGAAGAGGCAGACACCCCCTCATTTCTATTGGAACTACACTTTCCGCAACAGGACAGCAAGGTTTTTTACGAAAAACTTTTCGGATTTGTATAGCAAATTTTTTAAACCGCGGGATTATACAAGATTTTGGAATTAATGTGGGATAATGAGGCCTATGATATACTAAAATCTGGTTACTGTCCTTCTATTCTCGTGAAAATCCGTGTAATCTTGTGGTCAGCCAAACAAACACGTTTTTTCTTTTAGCACAGGTTTTCTTTTTTGAAAAAGAAAAAGTGTTCAGCAAACAGTCGCGAGGTAACTATCCATATTTGTGTACACTATATTTCCAACTATAATAACATCTGCATACCTCTTCATTTCAACTGCCTTCTCCTTTGTGTCTATACCTCCGCCATAGAACAAGGACGCTTCGTCTAACACTTCGCTTAGTCGCTTTAGTAAGTTTGGATTGCCATAAGTTCCACTGTACTCGATATACACGATAGGGATACGAAGATACTTCTCTGCATAATGTGCATAAGCAATGACTTCTTCTATATTTAACGCAGTGTTTGACTTCGTCAGTTTGCCCACCGCGGAATCAGGATTCAAAACGATGTACGCCTCAGGAACTACCTCGTTCCACCGTATTGTATGATTCAATATCCAATCCACATGCTTACCTACAATCCATTTCAAATCGCCGGTATTGATGACTAATGGAACAAAGAGGTAATCCACATCTTCCGACATCACCGCGTCTGGGGTTGCGGGCTCTAATATCTTCGGTATCTCGTATTCCTTCAGGAGAAATATTAGTTGCGATACGTTCTTACCCGTGATGTTTTGTGTACCTGAGATCATTATAGCGTCAGTCCCGCTTTCTACGATTGTTTCCAAGGCGGATTTTGTAATAGGTTTGTCCGGGTCAAGTTTGGTTATATGTTTCCAGCCTTTCCACGGCTCTTTATTCTCCGTCATCGTTTTTTAAGATTAAACGCCATACATAAAAAGGGTGAGTATATAAGTAACAAGAAGGAAATAAAAGGGATGCGGAAAGAGCCAATTGAAAAAGTGGAATAGAATGAAGTGCGAGAGGAGCATGGTATCGCTACAGGAACGCCTGAGGGTATAGATTCATGGTGGGACAAAAATGATGATTTAGAAGTAGATGGTAAATTAGTTTTGCTTTATAACACATTTGCACGAGAAGAGAATGCAGAGTTTTTTGGAGTTTTGTCACTTTTTGAGGTTGTGGATAGTGCTTTTAATGAATTAGCGGAGAAAGGCAGGATAGAGGATGGAATAAAGTTGTTGGAGAAACTAAAGGAGCAAAGACCTGCACAGTATATGGCTGATTATCAGTACTATGACTACTATCTGCTACACTATTATGCCCCGTTGGGTGAAAAAGAACGACTACAAGAGATAATCAAGCATTTTGCGGAAGAACCGGAGCAGGGAATAGACCATATCACGGTAGCTTTAGACATATTTAGATTGTACGGCATGGCAGGGGAGATTTTACAATTAAGTCGAATAGCATATCAAAAATTGAAAAAATCAGATGAAAATATGTCATGGGGACTTGATGATTTAGAACAAAGAGCCATTTTCTGTGTTATTTGAGAGTATATTACTTCACCGAATTAGTGCGAGGCAGAGGCAAAAAAACATTTTTTACATAAATTAAAAATGCTGGATTTCGGGGGGAGATGATGAGCATAGGTGATACTTGCAGTTTGTCCGGAAGGATGGAGATGGACCAGATTCGGATATAACACTGAATAAGCGGGATATGCGAAGTAAGTTCGAATATATAACTTTACATTAACTATGGCGTTATAATAAACAGGAGATGATAGCTTATGGACAAAATCAAGATAGGAATTGTAGGAATTGGTAACTGCGCAAGTTCATTAATTCAAGGTATTGAGTACTATAAAAATAAAGATAACAAAGAGGCTATCGGCTTGATGCACTGGGACATCGGTGGTTACAAGCCTTATGATATTGAAGTGGTAGCTGCATTTGACATTGACAAAAGAAAAGTTGGAAAGGATGTGTCTGAGGCGATCTTTGAACTTCCAAACTGCACGACAGTGTTTTGCGACAATGTACCTAAAGCAAATGTGAAAGTGAGGATGGGCAAGATACAGGATGGTTTTTCAGATCATATGAAAGATTATGACGAAAAATATACATTCGTTTTAAGTGATGAAAAGGAAGCATCTAAAGAAGACGTAATCAATGTATTAAAGGAATCAGGGGCTGAGATACTTTTAAGTTATCCTCCGGTGGGTTCTGAAGAAGCCACAAGGTTCTATGCTGAGTGCGCTCTTGATGCGGGTGTGGCATTTATAAACAATATGCCTGTTTTTATAGCAAGCAATCCTGAGTGGGCGGATAGATTTAAAGAAAAATGCATACAGATAATAGGTGATGATATAAAAGCCCAGCTTGGTGCTACCATCACTCACAGAACCTTAGCTGATTTGTTTAAGAAAAGAGGGGTAAAGTTAGAAAGAACGTACCAGTTGAATACAGGGGGCAATACCGATTTCCTTAACA
>JAPWVK010000156.1 GCA_029241965.1 Candidatus Methanophagales archaeon | reverse complement strand
TGTGTTTGTAGTGAGACATTTTTGACAAAATAAAGCTCTTTTAATAGCTTAAAATGAAAAATATTTGGATTTATACCGTTTTGTGATAAAGAACTTGATAAAGCGTAAAAATGCGATTATAACGCCTATTATACGTTTATAGCGGAAATAAAACCCGAAGAAGAGAAGTCATTTTTGGGGATTGTTAAATTTGGGTTATAACTTTTGTGTGCGACAAAGATTCAAATGAAGTCTACGGATATGTTGATACTGCGCCTAATTTTGTATTCTGGGGATTAATTTCAGATAAAGCAGCAAGAATCCCACATCGTATTGGTAGAGATCATAGAACGGGTAATACCGCTTTTGAATGCATCATCGACGAAGTCCGCATCTATAAGCGTGCCTTAACCGCGGATGAAATTAAAGCACGGTACGAAGGGAAAAAACCAGCGAAAGATATTTTCACATTTGATACTGGCGACGGCATCTATCCAAGCATAATGGGAACACATAAAGGCGAAATCAAACCTTCGGATAACATCAACGTCAGTAAAATGTACACCTATTCGTGTGCTGGGACCGGTGGACACACGGAATTAAGTTATATGATGAAAACGACACATTGATAGCGAAAGGCTCATGGAACGGGTACATCTGTGATTACCATAACATACCCTACCATAACATAACACAACAATACATAACCTAACGGGAGAGGCTTCTTACGTCACGTTGTTGAAAAATCATAAGGGTCTGCAACGGAATAACTGTATCATTTGCTTAAGAATATAGCGCATTATTTTTATGCCATGGATGAGAAATCAAAGGAGTTTTGTTCGTAAATGGCTTAAATACCCTGCGCATATTAGAATATGTTTTTGCAGCCGTTGTCATAAACTTGATATACTTATTTTGTGGCAGACCCTAAGTATAACTATACTATCGTAACAGGCTCTTATCCTCAGATAATACACGAACCCATCAAAGAAGTAACAGGATGAACTATTACCTGCTCTTCTTTCGTAGATGCGAATGGAAAATTATATTATGATTGGATACCTGCGATAAGATTGGAATAAAACACCCTAAAAAGAATATAAGTTGAAGAAAGCCTAATCAACAACAGGGATGCCACGCAATTTATTCGAGGGTAGGGCTTTAAGAAATCGACTCTAACAACCTTCTTATCTCAGGAAGCATCTTTGGATTGTTTGAGACTTCCATACCATAGGATGTCGGTTTTTGTAAAATATAACCCTTCTTGATGAGATTTCCCAGCTCCTTTTTGATATTACCTCTTTCGTGCGTGGGAAACCCTTTGATGACGTTGTCCTTAGAAGTATGCCTGCCACCGATACATTTGAGATATATTAACTTCTCCAATATCTCTATCTGTCGTTCATTCATGTATTTTCTCACATAACGATATGTGAGGATATTCTATCATAAAGATGCGTTAGAAACGTTTAAATATGGCGGCATCTATATTAATATACTATGAAAAAAGAGGATGTGTCTGGATTGACAGGATTGTTCTCTGGGAGTATCGCAAATATCCTCGACTTCTTACTCATACATAAGGGGTTCGACTACTCGAAGACAGAAATCGCGGAAAATGCTGGAGTGGGATACAAAACGCTTTTTGATAATTGGGATAAGCTCGAGCGGTATGGTCTTGTGAAAGAGACGAGAACGATTGGGAGAGCAACATTGTATACAATAAACCTTGACTCTCCGATTGTTAAGGCGCTTAAGAAATTACAACAAGAGATTATGTTCTACGACGCAGAGATAGTGGCACAGGAACAGACAGAAAAGGTGGTTATATTGGAAATGAAGGGAGAAAAAGTTAAGGTTTAAAAGAAGCCTTACACAACGGGGATGCCCCGCTTTTCAAAGCGGGGTGGTAGCGTGCCTCGTAATTTAATCAGCCAGAGGGTTAAAATCCCTCCTGTGCTGTTTACCCGGATCTGTGCAGAAGCCAACAGTGGCAGGGTGTCCCTCGTGAGGGGGAATCTGAAGAGCCTGAGGCGGTCTTCAGCCCGAAGCGCAAGCGAACCAGAGGTGGGATGTGCTAAACGAAAACTTCCCGCCACTTGGGGAAGTTCGATGTCTCTATGGGACCGGTCTATGTGGCCCAAAACGGAAAAACCATAGAGGGTTAGCATGTCTGATTAGGGGCGGGATGAAGACGAAAGGTTGGTTAGTTGACCGAGGGAGGTCTCGTATCGTCCTCAACTGAGGTAAGGAAGGTATAACCTGGATAGGAAAGCCGGAATGAAGCGATGCGAGAAGTCGGACGGACTGCGAAGCGTTTTTGATTAAACTTTTTTAAAAAGTTTACATAGTAGCGATGATGCCGGTGCCTGTGAATGGCTGGTAACAGCCGGGAGGATAAAACGCCTGCTATGCGAAGGAATCCTTCTTTGGCGAAACCGGACAATAGGTGAGACAGATGCACAAATCAAGTAGGAAATCGGCGAAAGTAAGCTCAGGAGAAAGACGCTACGCCGATTGCCGAAATGGTCTGGGCATTGAAGTAATCTGTTGGAGGTTGGTGAGAAAAGAGTGAAAGAAGAAGAAATATCATTTCTTGATTGACAAGGTCTGGAATTGGAAGAATCTCAACGAAGCATGGCGGAGAGTAAAGCAGAATAGAGGATCAGGCGGAATAGACGATGTGACTATTGAAGTGTTTGACCTGAATCAGGAGCAGAATCTTAGTGAGATTCAGCGACTGTTGAAGCAGGATAGATACCTGCCTAAACCAGTGAAAAGGGTGTATATTCCGGAGCCAGATGGTAGACAGCGACCGTTGGGTATTCCAGCAGACAGGGATAGAGTAGTACAGCAAGCCTTGAAGAATGTTATCGAGCCGATATTTGAAGCGGAGTTCGTGACTCAAGTTTTGGATACCGACCCGGAAAGAGTGCGAAACAAGTGATAGAGCAGATAGAACGGGTCAGAGATGATGGACATGAATGGGTGATAGATGCTGACATAAAAGCCTTCTTTGATATGGTGAATCACGAAAGCTCATTGATGCTGTGGCAGAACGAATAAGTGACGGTAGAGTCTTGAGATTGATAAGGTCGTTTCTTGAGGCTGATATAATGGAACAGGGACTGGGACTGGTGAAGAATGTCATCGGCACGCCGCAGGGTGGTGTTATATCTCCGCTTTTAGCCAATATATATCTGCATTATTGCGATGAAAAGATGGCAGAACTTGGCTATGAGGTGGTTAGGTATGCAGATAACTTATTAGTGCTTTGCGAGAGCGAAGAAGAAGCGAAAGAGGCTCTTTTACATGTCAAAGAGATATTAGGAGAACTGGAGCTTACGTTACATCCCGATAAGACAAAGATAAAGAACTTTTCAGAGGGCGTTGACTTTCTTGGATTTACTGTTTACGTAAGTCACAAAGTGCTGCGAAAAGAGGCTGTCAAGAAATACAAGGATGTTGTTAGGCGTGCCACACGTAGAAATCTACCAATTAATCTCGAAATGGTGATTCAGAGGCTCAATCCGATTGTTATCGGTTGGGGGAACTATTTCAAGATAGCTAATGTCAATTGGTTGTACATGAGTCTTGATTCATGGACAAGAATGCGACTGCGTGCGTTTAGGGAAAAGAAGAAAAGTTATCTCAGTAATTGCCGTATAACCAATGAATTCATGAGAAATTTGGGTTTGAAATCTTTGTCTACGCTCTTGAACCCTGATTGGTAATCTCACTCCTTGCAATGGGGCAACGCCAAAGGAGAGCTGTATATGGGAAATCCGTACGTGCGGTTCGATGAGGGGTCGGAGGTCGTAAGACCTCCTCCTACTCTACTGGTTGGGGCTTCGTAGGGCTTTAAAGATATAAGGCACTTACAGATACTCGTCAAGTAGTATATTTTGGAGGGGCTTAAAAGCAATATCTAACCGAATTCCCAGGATTACGTAGCAGCCGTGTAGATAATGGTAGATTACAGGCAAAATATAGGATGAATGGATTACCGCAGGAATACCTAAGAAAAACTATGGGTATATGAGAAAAACGGGTTAAATTAACGCTGAATACATGCCTTTGTACGTTCTAAGCTGAGCCACATAAGCAACTTTCCCCTGAACTCATTCACTTCTACACTCGTTCGCTTCCTTGGTCGCGGTATATCAATCTTTGCGCACTTAACAAGGCAACCAGGTCTTGAGGACACCACTGCAACTCTATCCGCGAGATATACCGCTTCATCAACGCTGTGCGTCACGAACAATATTGTCTTCTTTGTTCTCTTCCAGATCTCCAGCAACTCTTCCTGAAGTATATTCCGCGTTTGCGCATCCACCGAGCCAAAGGGTTCGTCCATCAATAATATTGCGGGTTCGGTTGCGAGAGCTCTTGCAATTGCTACCCGTTGTTTCATACCGCCAGAGAGTTCATAAGGATACCTTTTCTCAAATCCTTTTAAACCTACAAGCTCTATGTACTCTTCGGCGATCTTATACTGCTCCTGTTTGTCAATCCCCTGGATTTCAAGCCCAAATGTAACGTTCTTGAGGACGTTTCTCCATGGAAACAGCGAATATTCCTGGAATACCATCCCTCTATCCTGAGAAGGGCCTCTTAGTTCTTTGCCATCTAAGAGTATCTCTCCGCTGCTTGGGTCGTCTAAACCCGCTATCAGCCTCAGTAACGTGCTCTTTCCACAGCCCGAAGGTCCTATAATGCACAAAAATTCAGAGGGCTTGATTGCTAAATTAATGTTCTCCAACGCCGTTAGCTCTCCTTCTTCTGTTTTAAACGTCTTCGTTACGTTCCGGAGTTCGAGTTTATGGTTCATTTATTATTGTATCACCATTCCCTTTTTCCATTTTAATAGTCGCTCTTCCACAAAATATCTAAATAAGTGGTCTAAAACCAAAGCTACTAAACCCAGGATTATCATATAAGCAACGAGTCTATCTATCATATGCAAGGGCCAGAATACCTGAAATAATCTAAAACCCAAACCGCTTTTGCTTACTCCGAACATCTCCGCAGCTACAACGCACATCCAGCCCACACCCATCCCTATGCGTATCCCCGTGGCGATATAAGGAAGGGAAAATGGAAACGCAACGTATTTTATCATTTTTCTCTCCTCTTTACAGCCTAAAACCTTGGCTGCATCAATATAAGTCTTATCCACTTCTCTAAACCCTGTGTACGTGTTCAGCAATATAGGAAAGAACGCACCTATGAATACAATAAAACCCGCAGCATAATGCGTGAGTCCACCCCATAAAATGGCGAAAGGCACCCATGCTAAAGGTGGTATTGGACGTAATATCTCTACCATAGGGTCTAAAGCCCTATTTGCTACCCTGAACCAACCCATCAGCATTCCTACTGTTATCCCAACCGCTGCTCCTGCTCCCAAACCTATGCCAAAATGCAAAAGGCTAATACCAATATCCACAGGTATTATTTCCCATAACTTGAGATAGGAAAGGAAAACGGCATAAGGGCTGGGTAGCTTAATGGGATTCCTTATAATAAAATCAGCTACTATCTCCCAAGTGATGATAGCTGTGCATAATGAGATAGCTTCTATGGCCCCTCTACGGTTTAAGAACTGTAATAGTTTATTTTTTCCCATTTGAATTAGATTAATTATGATAATAAAATAAATAAAAAAGGGGAGATTTTTTGATTTAAGCTCTCCTCCTTAATATTATATATGCCACTGCGAATACCACAGCAATTGCGAATACCGCGGTAAATCCTGGAGTCGGTGGTGTTGGCGTTGGCTCGGGTGTTGGCGCGGGTGTTGTTGGTGTCTCCGTAGGTGTTGTTGTTATTGCAGGGGATGAAACAGGCGGTGCTGGTGGCGTAAGCGCAGGTGTTGCTTCTGGTGTGGGTGTCGGACCCGCCATAATTTTGTCGTAAAAGCTTGTATCAAAGAGGTCATCCGCTGTCAGCAGTTTATCAGTGTACCCCATCTCGTAGTCCACTTTTGCATATTCAAGGGTCGAATTTATCTCGAGATGCGGGTTAAATATCCAGGCGCCGTCCCAGCTCTTAAGTGACTCCTTTACCATCTCTATATCAGCCCCAACTACTTTCTTAGCGTATATCTCCGCAGCTTCCTCTACATGCTCCATATTATACTCAGTTGCGTTTATATGCGTCCTGACGATCTGCTCCACGAGCTCAGGATGTTCTTCGATCAGTTCGTCACTTACTAACAGGCAGCAACAGGCATGATTGGGCCACATTTCTCCGGAATAAACCACTATCTCACCGGTACCATCCAGTTCTATTATCGTGGGCGAAGGTGCAGGGAGGAATACACCATCCAGCACTTCAGCCCCTATTTCCGTTATTGCTTCTCCAGGTCCCATACCTATGATCTCAATATCCTCCACAGGGTCTAATCCGTTATCCATCAGCCATTTCCTGAGTATAGTATCCTGGATTGAGCCTTTTGGGAAAGTAGCTATTTTCAGCCCTTTCAGGTCTTCTGGAGACGTGTAGCTCGCTGCGAGTTCGGGTGAAAGGACAATCGCAGAGCCATTTGTTTGAACCGCTGCAACTATCTTCGCATCCAGGCCCTTATCTATTGCAGTGATAGGTGGTGCTGTACCAACGTATGCAACATCGAGCTCTCCAGCCATCATCGCGATCATCTCCGGCGGACCAGATGAAAATACACTATCCGTGACTTTCTCTATTCCAAATCTCTTCAGGTCTTCTGCCCACCAGCCATTTTCCATCGCAGTCATGTGCGCGATTTGGTGCGTGCTTGGTTGGTAACCGATATGCAACTCAGTTATATCTCTTGCTTGCACCGACATAGCGCTTAAGACGCACATAAATGATATTACAACAGTCAAAGCAATCAGAATTTCTGCCGATTTCGTTTTTTCCACATTAATCACCTCCTAAATTGGTATATACCTTTCTACATGACATAACATTTTTGTACATAAATGCTTTTTCAGTGTTTTCGGTATTTAAGGTTTTCTATTTTTGCGCACCAAATTGTCGGATTGTATATTAATCGAGCTTTTTATAAAATTGTCGCTAGAGGATTTTGATTTACCCCTCTCTCCGTCCCATTCTTTATATACTTTTGGGGGATATCTTGATGTTTTCGGGGGTTTTTCAAAATACTCGCTAATTTGCTGCAATTTTTATTATACACACACCGCTCTAAATCTGCTCTTTATTTGCTCTGCTCTTAGCTTTATGTTCTCTGCGGTTGGAACATTGCCGGGTTTCACCAATACGTGTAGGAATCGCGGGCCTGCTTCCGTGTATAGCCGCTCTAAGTCTGCCCGCAGCTCTTCTTCTGTATGCACCCGCTTCGTATTCGCTATGCCTGCACTTATCGCCATCAGTTCCGTATCAGCATAAGGAGCGGGTTGGTCACCGGTACTTCCCCACGTGCCGTTATCGAGACAGACAATCGAGAGATTATCCGGTTTTTTGCTCGCGACAATCGGCAAAATGTTGCTCATCAGCAGACTGCCATCACCGTCAAGCACCATCGTCTCTCTTTTTGTCTTCAATGCGACACCCAGACCTATGGGTGAAACTTGACCCAGACTACCGAGCATATAAAAATTTAGGGCACGATCTTTGAGAGCGTAAAGCTCCTTGCTCGGCACGCCTATGTTCGCGATAACTGCTTCTTCGTTTAGATACTCGGATATTACCTTTATTGCATCGTATCTTCTCATCTCCGGCGTCTTAAGCTCTTTTTCATATTGAAACCTCATTCTACGCGGTTTGTGCGAAACTGTACTTTCTGCACTAACATCGCCGTTTTCCCATGTTTTCGGTGAGATGAGCGCAATATGCGGTCGTTCGTTGTCAAAAGCATCCTGAACGACTTCTTCTACCAACTCTATCTGTGAAGAGTCATCTATTATCGTGTATTTCAGCCCCAAGGCGTCTAAAACGTTTGGCAACGCTTTTCCCAGCGGGACCTGCGCCTCAATCTTCTCATTATAGACACCACGCCAACTCGCTATTATCGGTAACGGCAGCCCGTAAGTGACTGTAAGCGACATGAGCGCATTTATCGAGTTTCCCAAACCCGTACTCTGAATCATCATCAGTGGCTTACCGCCTGCGAGGTAAACGCCTGCGGAGACACCCACACCGTTTTCCTCCCGGTTCAAACCCACATGGCAAAATGCTTGCTCACTCGCAACATACCGCAACAGTGCGCTTATTTTCTCACAGGGCAGTGTAGATACAACGTCTATTTTGTTCCGCTTCAATATTTTTAGTACTTCTCGTTCGGTTTTATACATTGGTAATAATCATTTAGAGAGAGTGGTCTCCTCGTAGAAGAGATTTGTACACTCGCTGTTATGTTCAATCCTATGGTCTATATATTCCTTTAATTCCTGCCTTAGCCTCACCGCTTCTTTATCTTCACTTAGTCCTTTGTTCATTTTGTTTTAGGCACTTATTTATTTCCCTTATTGCTTTTATCGTTGCATCAAAAGAGATGTCGAATTGTGCAATATTGGATTTGCATCCGGGCAAGGATGGTTGTGTTTCTGAAATTTGAAGTTGTCTTTAAAGCGTGGAAGGAGGTGGTGCTATTTAACAAGAGAGCGTTTATAAAATAGTTGGGGGCGTAAAGTGACAAATGTTCGACATCATGCATAAAGGACTGAAAAAGGCGTTAAAAAGTTGCGATCAGGCGGAGTTTTTTGGAGAACGAAATAATATCCTGAGCATAGACCTTGAACGCGAGGAAGTGAAGAAGGTAAAACACGTAAAAAGCACGGGCATCGGTGTACGAGTGGTAGTATCAAACAAAATAGGATTTTCATACACTACCGCATTAGAAGAATCGAAAATAGATGAGTGCATCGCACATGCGATAGAACAGGCGAGAGCCTCCGAAGAAGACCCTAATTTCGCGGGGTTTCCCGTGTCATCGAAACGTGGCTACAAGAAGCAAGAAAAGAACTTTGACAACCGGATATTGGACCTCCTTGAAGGGGGCAGCGAAGATGCGATAGGATATTGCAAAGAGATGCTAACAGGGATAAAGGAGGCGGAACCGGTATGCCAACCGACAGAAGGCAGTTTCGCTGCAGCTCACGATGAAATATACATTTTGAATTCGGAAGGTATCGAAGCGAGCGATGCCGGCACTTATGTCTCCGCTGGATTAATGGTTGTGGCAACAGAAGATGGTGGTGAGGAGATTTCGGGCAGTGAAGGTAAGGTTAGCAGAACGCTTGGTGACATAGATTTCGCATGGATAGGCAGAGAGGCCGTGAAGATAGCGGTGGGCAGTTTAGGTGGTAAGCGGCTACAAACAAAAGAGATTCCGGTTGTTTTCTCGCCCAAAGCGGTGCAGAGTCTTTTGGATTATACTTTGATTCCGCAACTGAGTGCCGAGAATGTGCAACGGAAACAATCGCCGTATCACGATAAAAAAGGGCAGGAAATAGCTTCTGAAATTATTACCATTGTGGACGATGGCACGATGCCGCTGGGTGTAAACAGCAGGATGATGGATGGCGAAGGTATTCCGGCACAAGCCACACGCTTAGTGGAAAACGGCGTTCTAAAAGATTTTATGTACGATTCTTATACTGCCAGTAAAGACGGCCGGGAAAGTACGGGTAACGCAATACGGAGCTACACTGATTTGCCGGCTCCCGGAGCTACGAATTTTATCGTAAATGGGAGTAGTAAAGCGTCTAAGGAAGAAATCATCGGCGAAATACGAGAAGGATTGTTTATAAACGATGTGATTGGTGCGCATACCGCTTCACGCACATCGGGTGATTTCTCCGTCGTTGCTCAGAATGCTTCGGGCATTAAAGAAGGTGATTTGTTTCCTGTTAAGCAGGTGATGATCACCGGAAATATGCAGGAGGTGTTGAAACAGGTGGAAATGGTTGGGACAGATACAAGGCAGATTTATAATGTCGTTTCTCCTTCTATTCTGGTATCGAAATTGCAGGTGGTCTCTTGAGGCAATTCCGAAGGATAAATCTTTTAAAAAGGCTGCTGCGAAGAGGATTTTGGTGATACTGACGAGATGGATAGCTATATAATAGCGATATAAAGGCGTTTGTAAGGATTGCTTAAAACAGCATAGCGATAAACAATAGGCGGGAATGGGCTTGTAGATAATGGGTTTAAACCGACATGCAAAGAGGTAAAACAATAATAAGAAGAGGGGCACAGTTCATTCTCTCAGGCTTAATTTTGCTACGCATCTACTGGAATGTTGAACTGACCTATTGAAAAACTATTTGGGCATAAAAGTTCAAAGACGGCAGGAATATATACTCATGTGAGTAATGAGGATATAGGTAAGATAAAAAGTCCTATAGATAGTTTGAAAGTAGGAGAGATGAATATAGTACTTGACATAATTATTTAGACAATTAGCCTAAATAAATAACATGGACTCATCTAACCCCCTTATCCGGCATATCTCGCTGGAAAAATTAAAACGTCTTATTCGAGAGGAGAAGAACAAGCACGTCTTCCAGCGTCTGCTGTTTATTCATCAGCTGTACTTGGGGGATGGTGTCGAAAAAGCTTGCAAGAGAATGTGCATATCAAAGCAGACAGGATATAACTGGTTAAACCAATGGAACGAGCAAGGATATGAAGGCATCAACCCAAATTTTGGCGGTGGCAGACCACCAAAGCTAACCAGAAAACAGAAGGAACAATTGAAAGAGAAGCTCAAAAGCAAGGGTGCATGGTTGACTCCAGAAGTGCGGGCACTCATCAGGAAAGAGTTCGATGTCGTCTATAGCAACAGGCAGGTCTCCCGGATACTGCGGGAGTTTAAGATGCATTATGCCAAACCCTATGCGCACGATTACCGTCGA
>JAPWVK010000155.1 GCA_029241965.1 Candidatus Methanophagales archaeon | reverse complement strand
TGACTTTGTCAGTTCAATGTCTTTTGAGTTACTTGCAATGTATTCCACGCGCTCTGCAATACTCACATCTACCCTTGTTAGTATTACTTTATCCTTTTTCATTAGTTGTTACATTGTAACAGGTGCTATATAAGCTTTTTGAAATCAAATCTGACAAAAATATACCTCTGGAAACTACCTTGGTTTTTGGAGACACTCATCGGGAAACTACATTGGTTTTTGGTATATTATAAAGCGATGTGTACCAGGTTTTGTGCGCTCTAAGTTTCTCCTTTTCTTCATCTATCACCGATACAGTATCTGTCTTCTCGTAACCCTTTTGTCCTGATATATACCTCTCCACCACTTCCCCGTCTTGCTCCACTGATTGCGAAGCGTTTTGATAAAACTTTTTCTGAAAGGTTCTAAAGAAAAATGTTGTATAATCCTGTAGTTTGCTAAACAATCACCTTGTGGTTTATTTATCCAGAACCGCAAACAGTTCCTGAAGGCTCTGTATGCACACATCACCCGCAGATTTCGCTCTCACGCATATAACCGAACAACCCGCGGATTTACCGGCTAACAAATCTATTTCGGTATCGCCTACGAGAATTGCATGTTCCGGCTTCACGCTCAGAGTCTCGCACGCCTTTAATATCATCTCCGCATCGGGCTTACCGGTTCTCACGTCATCTCCTGTAACAATCACATCAAAACTGTCAAATAGCTGGAAATAGTCTAATATCGTGATCACGTTCTTCTTCGGCGTATTTGTGACCAACCCTATCTTAAGCTTGTAGCCCGTTCTTAGCCGGCTCAAAACCGTTTTTGCATTCGGATATAATTCTATAAGCTCTACCAGGTTCAGTTGTTCATTTATACAGTACTGTCCCGCTTCGTCTGTCAGATTTAAGGCATTTAAATTATGCGCTAGGTCTGGACCCCAGCACGTCGCTCGGAACTCGTCCCTGGTCAGTTTTTCTCTACGGTATTCGACTAACATCACGTTAAACGCCTGGTACCAGCTTTCGAATGAGTTTATTATTACACCGTCAAGGTCAAACAGTATCGCCTCTAATCTCCCCGTTTTCATTGTATTTTGTAATAACATTCTCTTGACTTCTGTTCTATATCTACTCCATATAACATAACAGAACTTTAAGTGAAACAAATTGCGTTTGCTACAATTGTTATGTTCGAATACAGTAGCTATAGCGGAATTTCAAAAAGCTCGAGATAGAAGTAGCAGAAATAAGGGGTAAGTGCACATACACTTATTTTCTTTTACGTCAACGCTTTCCTTTTCCCAAAAGAAAAGGGTTGAGGCATAGCAGCGATCCTTAGTTCCCAAGTGCTCGCGCAACTAAGTACCATAAGGAACGCTGGCGGACTTATCTGCCGGGTTCGGAATGAGTCCGGGAGTTGCCCCGCCGCTATGGCCGCTATACCCCAATACCTATATCTTCTTCTACTAATATAAAGGTTATAAAATTTTAGCTCAAAGCACCAACAATAACTCAAGGGTAATAACAGCCAAGATGGCTAATAGAATACTGACCACTGATTTCTATTCCTATTCTCTCGTGGAAATCTGTGTAATCTTGTGGTTACCAAACAAATAAAGAATACCTTCACCCTTCCACCAAAACTGCCTTCACTTGCTCCTCCAATATCTTATGTATCACCTTTCCATCCACTTTTCCACGTAATTCCTTCATCACAATGCCCATCAGCGGTCCCACAGCCCTTACGCCTTTATCACGTATAAAATCTCGTTTCGTATCTACTATATCGGTTATAAGCTGCGTTACTTCTTCTGTATCAGTATTAAGCCCGATTTCGGCTATTGCCTGTTCCACACTCATATCGGGCTTGTTCGCCAGTAACTTCAAAATATCAGGTATTGCCTCCTTGCCAAACGTATTCGCAGCGAGTTGTTCAAACAAGTCCATAAAATGCTGATTTCCCAGCGTCTCTACCCCCTCCTGTATCAACTCGACCAACGTATCGGTAAGTGTCCTGACAACCAACGTTGCTGATACGTCCCCATACGACTCCATTATGTGCTCAAAGAGCACAAAATTAACGTTTCGTGTGATTTTATCTGCAAGTTCGTCATTTATGTGAAACTTCACCTTATAACGGGCTTTTCTGTGTTCAAACGTCTCAGGCAGGTTGGATTTTATGTGCTTTAGCGTTGGCGCATCTATTTCTACTGGTGGCACGTCCGTCTCTGGATACATCCTTGCCGCTCCGGGTAGGGGGCGCATATACGCGCTGCTTCCGTTTGGTAAAGCTCTTCTCGTCTCCTTCGGTATCCCTCGCATCGCTTCCTCTGCCCTTCCCATCACTGCCTTCAGCGCATTCTCCGCACGTTCCCTCTCCCCCGTCGCTACTATCACCACGCAATCATTTTCCGCAGCGTTAAACGCACTTCGCAGACGCTCTACCTCGTCCGCCGTTATACCATACGCTGGCAGTTCATCGGTGTGCATCAAACCCGCGCCATACTTCCGTGCGAAATCCGCTAATTCACTGCCAAAACGTCGCTCAGGCTGTATCTCTGTTCCGAGTATCCCCGCGAAATCATGCAGACAGATCCCAAATACGCTACCGCCCGCTTTTTTTATCACCCGGGACGACGTGCCCGTAAATATGCCAGATAAATCTTCTATTCGATGCTCAACTCGCGCATCTCTCTTTTTCAACGTTTCTTTTAGTGCTATAAGCTTTAACTGCCGGACGACTTCGTTATTCACTATCTCGCCTATCAATCTCAGGTTCTGAACGCCTTTTATCTCCACACGTGCACCCTTTGCTATTGAAACGTTGATGTCCTGCCGGATCGTTCCTAATCCTCGCTTTACCTTGCCCGTGGAGCGTAATATCATACCAAGCTGACCTGCCACTTTACTTGCTTGTTCCGCCGTTTTTATATCGGGTGCCGTGCATATCTCCACAAGCGGAATGCCCAATCTGTCTAACGAATAGACAATGGCGTTGCCTTCTGGTTCTAACTTCTGTGCCGCATCTTCCTCGAGGCAAAGCGAATCCACCCTGACAGGCCCCTCTTCTGTCGAGAGCACGCCATCAGTCGCCACCAATGCAGTTCTCTGGAATCCACACGTATTCGACCCGTCAATCACGATTTTGCGCATTGTATGAACCACATCCAGCGGATTCATCTTCAGTAGCAGTGCAACTTCCAGTGTAGTCTCAATCGCTTCTCGATTTAATTCACTCGGCGGCTCTTCGTCATTTTCCACCAGACACGTGCTGTCGTAGCCCTTATACATGAACGTCTGGCTATATTTCACCTCTTCCAGTGCTGCTGCGTCCACCTCACCCATTTCGCTCTTTGACGCCCTCAAATATCGCGTAAACGAGAATTTTGAATCCTTTTTGTCCCTAAGCGTGGTAGGGCAGTTGCAGAATAGTTTCGTGTGCGTGTCTAACTGCTGATGTATCTCCAGGCCCGCTTTTAGGCCTACTTCTTGGTAGTCTGTTTTCGTTGCCATTGCTATTAATATAAAAGTTACTTTAGAAAATAATTTGGGGACATTGTTCAGCCCTGCTTCTATGTTTAGAACAAATGTTAGAACAGATTCTGTTTGTTCGCGCAGTAGCGGAAGAAGGCACATGAACGAAAGCGAGATCTTCGAGCTTGCTGATGGTAGGATCTTCACTGGCATGCAGGCGAAAGAGATGGGTTTTTGTATATATACCTTCCATGCTTGAAAGTACTATCTTCCGCCGATGTGAAAGAGAAGAACCTTCTTTGATGATAACAGCTATACTCCAGACGGAGAAAAGTCAGCGGATGTACCGTCTGGACACCAATCCACGAACTTCAATATGCAGGGAATGTCTTACTGGACCATCATGGACTGATAGAGCTGAGAGGCTAATATCTCTTTTAAATCACCAGAGGTGCTGTACAAAGGGAAGGAGGTTCAGATGGTGGCGGTGATCAGTGGGAATCAGATGCAACTCTGGAGACTGAGCTTGGTGTGAGGGAATTAGAAATTCATTATCGAAGCCAACTCATAGAAGCGGGCTGGGAATTGAAAGAGGAGGGAAGTAATAGTTCAATTGCATGGAGCATTTGGTATTTTACTGACGGAGTGCCGAGATAACTGCATAATATCCAGTTGGTGAAAATCCAACCTGAGGAAAGGTTAGCCTCCAGCTCAGAACTGAACCTTGCGTCCAGTCTGGTAACAGGCTGTGGTGAAGCCAGGGGAATGGGATACTGGGCCGTAACGCAAGTGAAGGGATTGAGCCCCGAAATATTTATCATCCCGGAGGCCGACGTTGTCCTTTTGACGGAAGGCAGTATTCTCATCTCCGATAGTCCTAATGGGACATGGCAAGGCGATGCGAGCCCGGTGGGGTCCGAGACCGTGGCACGGTATCAAATGGATATTATGGTAACTCGGGAGATCCAGAGTGTTCTCCTTACCGGAGTATGTCCTATCAAGCCTATAAACGGTAAGATGGTACAGACGACACTCTGGAAGTCGGACCAGTTCATAGTACCGGAGAAGCAGGGTAATGCCTGCAGAGGGAAGGGACTGGCAGGAGCACGATGGACCGGCAGGGACACACCCTCCATACCCAGAGATGGGCAAGGGGTGTCAACAAAACTGTGGTCCATAACTCTACGAGCCAGAGAAGGTCCAACGTGTAAGTTTACGTCTTTAGCGCAATTACTTACGCCGGATTTTCTCAAGGAATGTTTCCGGGAGCTAAAGAAAGATAAAGCTCCTGGCATTGATGGGGTAACAGTAGGAGAATATGAAGAGAACTTAGACGAGAATATCGAAGATCTGGTAACAAGATTGATAGCGAAGCAGTACCGACCACAACCTGTTAAACGAGTCTATATACCGAAGTCAAACGGTGAACGAAGACCGCTTGGGATCCCGGCTATCGAGGATAAGATAGTCCAGTTGGCGATAAAGAAAATTCTGGAGGCCATCTTTGAGGAGGATTTCAGT
>JAPWVK010000154.1 GCA_029241965.1 Candidatus Methanophagales archaeon | reverse complement strand
TATGTGACTTTCATATTAAAATTAAACCCGGATCCGGACATTGTATTGAAAAAATTCAACAATAAAGTACGAAACGCAATAAGAAAAGCATCGAACTCCAATCTTGAACTCAGCCACGATAATAATATCAATGACTTTTACAGGCTTTACACTAAAAGTATGCGTGATTTAGGGACACCGCCTCATTCCTATGCGTTCTTCAAGAATTTATTGCTGTATTATTTGTATACCGCTAAAATGATGCCGGATACGAGTCAATCGAATCCGAAACGACAGGTGTTTGCTAAAGTTTGGAGTAAAATACCGCTGAGATTGAAAACAACCGTTGGACCTTTGATAAGGAAGGGGATAGCATGATATAGTGAGGAAATGATAAACATATCTGTAAAGCGTCCAGAGGAAAGGAATATATGGAAATGATAGAGGAAATGTGTGAGCATCACTTTGTGGGTCTAAAATGGAAGGCAGTGATGAGCAGCATCCTTGGCACAGAAATTGGCGCTAATTCAATCCGCGTTGGTTGGATTCTGGAAAGGGCGAATAAAAAGGAATTCCAGCTAACAGGGCACGCTCATAAAGAGCGCCAAGAAGAGGCTATTAAAGCAGAAGAGATTAGAAAGGCTTTAATGAATGGTGAAATATTAGAAAACTATCCAGATGATCCAAGAGGACCAAGCTGTTTAGTATTAGGATATTCAGGGGATAGGGCAATTCATGTTGTTTGTGGTCAAACGAAAGGTGGTTGGCTTTTGGTCATAACAGTTTATATACCAAGACTACCTAAATGGATAAATGGAAGAAAAAGAGCAAAGCGAGGTGATAAAGATGTCGCATAATTATGGGGACTGCTATTTCTGTGGAGGGGAAATTGTTGAAAAGGTTATAGAACTTGAACATAGATGGAAAGGGCGATTATATATCATAGAGGGAGTTCCTGTCGGTATCTGTCAACAGTGCGGTGAGAAATACTTTACTGCTCAGGTATCAGAATCAATAGATAGAATAGTAGAGGCAAAAGAAATCAAAAGAACTGTTAACATCCCAGTGAAAGAATTTAAGCCTGTAGAAGCGTTGTAAATAAAAATATGGACACGAAATTGTTCAGCATAAAACGAGATTTTACCTTTACCAAATACATAGAATTATGTAGAAAAATGTTAAGTTCAGATTATTCCATGTTAACAGTCGAGCAGTATTTTACAAAGGGAAATAAACCAGATAAATTCGTTATCATTCGTCATGACGTTTATGACGGTGCCGACCTGCCATACACATTGGCGATGGCAAGGAAAGAAGCGGAATTGGGTATCGCAGCAACGTATCACTTCCGGGTGATTGATGATGTATTTAAACCAAAACGTATCAAAGAAGCTGTCAGTTTGAGCATAGGATAGGATACCATTACGATGTATTTAGGGAAGGCTGTGGGAGATTGTGTGCGGGCTATAAAATCAGTTGAGCGTGAGTTAAACAAGTTGATAGCGTTTTACGATGTTAAAACGGTATCCCTGCACGGCGGACCTTTTGTAACGAGTTTGACGGCTGCAAGTTATTATGACATTTTGAGAGTTGTTAAAAATATTATTCCAGAATGTGATCACGTAGAGTTATCAGCAGAATCTGTTGATGCGATTGAAGTTGCAGAGGCACGATGGCGGGCAATGCTCCGGGAAAAAGAGCGTGTAAAACTGGAAATAATTTAAAAGTTATGACAAACTTGGAAATCACGGAACTTGAAAGGGAAGACGACGCTGCATGGGACGCTTATGTTCACAACTCTCCGGCCTACACGTTTTATCATCAACTGCGAAGCGTTTTGATTAAACTTTTTAAAAGTTTGATGTGGCGGAACGTGGTGGAGAAGATATACAAGCACAAGCCGATATATCGGGTATCAAAGAAGAAAGCGAGCTAAAAGGGGTTTTGCCGTTGTTTCCGATGTGAAGCTGGCTCTTTGACAAGAAGCTGATATCAGTTCCGTTTGCACCGTATGGATGTATTTGTGCGGGCAACAGAACAATAGAAAATGCGCTTGCGGTAAAGCTTATATGCTACAAAATAAAATACAAAGTATGCAGCTTACCTATACTGAACTGCTCTCGAATTTCAGGAAAGGTCTCAGGAACGGCAACTGGCGCAAACTACGTAGATTAGAGAAAGCTTTGTTCCAGGCTTCGATGTGGTATTCGCGGAGGCAAGGTGCGATAATAAACGAGCTGGTCGTGGGTAAGTTGTCTGTGCTTGTAGAGAAATGGAAAATAACAAAAGGCGCACGAATATTTAAACGTGGCTATGAAAAAGCGGCTGCGTTGTTAAGTAAAGGTGAAAGCGTGTTTGCATGGGCGCCTTCGTTACGGGAATGGTTGAAAGACCCGGATTATGTGTTCTGGCTTGGTGCCGGGGGTTTGAGAATTACTATCTGAAAATGTACTTCCTCATGACAAACGACGTGGAGAGTTTCTCCATACCTTTGAACCGATATGATGCCGAGACCGCAGAAAAGGTTTATAAACAGGGTTTACCGCGTTTGCTCGACCTGTATGCAAGACACGACATAAAATGTACGTTCTATTTCACAGGGACTATGTGTGAACTCGTGCCGGATTCGGTTGATTTAGTTAAGGCACATGGGCATGAGATTGGCTGTCACAGCTATAGCCACGCGGAAGACAAGGCTCTTGATGTATTGAGTTATGCAGAGCAATTGACCGAGCTTAAAAAAGCCAAAAAGGTAATAGAATCACTTGCCGGTAAAATAGAATCCTTCAGGGCACCGGCATTGCGTCTTAATGGCGATACGGTAAAAGCGTTAGAAGAAACAGGGTTTACTTCCGATAGTTCTATATGTCCACAGCGATTTGACGGTCCGTTTACTTTTGGGTCAAAGCGAAAGCTAAAATGGTTGGTGGCACCGCGAAAACCATATTTTTTGTCGTATGAATCAATAACAAGAAAAGGTAACTCAAAAATACTGGAGATACCAATATCTGCTTTGTTATTTTCTTTTACCGGTACCGTAATGAGAAGAAGCCCTGTGATAACCAAGTTATTACAGAACTATTTGTTTTTTGAAGCCAAACGAACCGAAAAGCCAGTTGTGTTTTTGTTTCATCCCAATGAATGTTTGGATTTTAGCGGCAAAGCGGTGCCAACAAGAAGGACAACAAATTTCTTTGAGCATCTTTTTGCTGATGTTATCCGGCAGAAACTGAAATTGAAGAACCTGGGCACGAACTCACTAAAATTGCTGGATGAAATTCTGGCGAGTGCTTCGGAATATGGGTTTGAGTTCGTAACAGCAAGCGAATATACAAAAATGTATAAAGACTAATTGGAATTAACACATTTATTCAAAGGCAATAATATATAAAAAGAGATATAGTAAAACTATTATGAGTGAGATGGGTATGAGAAAAGGTGAGTTGGCGGGAATTTTAGAAGACCTGGCTGAAGAGAAGAAAATAAATGCAGAAGATGCCAGAGATGAAGCTTTCCGGCTTTACTTCAATTTGAAACCAGAGTTAAAACTGGAAGGTGCCATCATTTCCTACTTGAAAGGCAAATACTCTCTATCCAGAGCAGCGGAGCTGGCGGGGATTACTGTACCCGAATTAAAAGAGATTCTGGCATCCAGAGGGATAGTCAGAGAAACTGAAGGGAAGGATGTTTCTGAGATGGACCGTAAGATAAAAGAGATATTAAAGTGACCAGAGCGATTGCGGACACGGACATCTTAAGCGCCTTTGGAAAGGTGGGAAAAGTGGAAATATTGCACTCTCTTTTCGATGAAATTTTCATTGTACCCGCTGTTTTTGAAGAACTCTTGCAGGCTTGGAGAGCAGGATTTAGCTTTGTTGAAGATGCTTTTAAGTCAGTCAGGCTAATACCTCTGGACACCGGATTGGAGGAAAGGGTGAGAAGATTTTCTTTACTCTATCCTCAACTTGGAAGAGGCGATATCGAGAGCATTGCCTTTGCGGTAAGTGAAAAATAGGTTGTGCTCACTAACGATAAGCCGGCGAAGAGGATTTGTCAGGCTAATTCGGTTTTCTTCATGGACTTGGAGGAAATCTTAAGAGCGCTGAAGGTCAAAGGGATACTTGATCGCGAGGGATTGAAGCAGTTGATGGAAGCCATAGAAATGGAGGATAGGACTATAATAAAGGCTAAGAGTGCGTTAGGAATTAACCTGAACAACTATTAAGTATTATTGAATCTATTATTATGACATGGAAGAATGTGCTATCAAAAAAATATTCGAAACTATGGAAGGACATTTGAATGAGCGACAGCATAGGCGATTAACTGCTGCAATAGCAGATACTCTTGGTTATGGCGGGATTTCAACACTTTCCCGAATAACGGGCATGTCTCGTACTACAATTACGTTAGGTCGCAAAGAATTAGAAGGTTCAGAAGAATTAGGTAAGGATAGAGTTCGTAAAAAGGGCGGCGGAAGGAAGAAAATCATCGATAAGGATCAGACTCTTATGAATGATCTGGAAAGTTTGATCGAACCGGTAACTCGTGGTGATCCCGAGTCCCCATTGCGGTGGAGTTGCAAGAGTACACGTAAATTGGCTGAAGAACTCAAAAATAAGGGCCATAATGTCAGTCATGTTACCGTGGCGAGCCTTCTTTCCGAATTGGGATATAGCCTGCAGGGCAATAAGAAGACGGTTGAAGGCGCAAGCCATCCTGACCGAAATGCCCAATTTGAATATATTAATCAGAAGACTCAGGAATATCAGCAAGAGTTGCAGCCGGTAATCTCCGTGGACACGAAAAAGAAAGAGCTGGTCGGAAATTTTAAAAATGGGGGGCGTGAGTTGCGACCCAAAAGGGATCCGGAAAAAGTGCTGGTACACGATTTTAAGATAAAAGAATTGGGCAAAGTGAATCCTTATGGTGTCTATGACATTGCGCTCAATCGAGGGTGGGTGAATGTGGGCACAGACAACGACACCGCAGCGTTTGCAGTTGAAAGTATTAGGAGATGGTGGAATTCCATGGGTCAGGTCGTATATCCGGAAGCGGAAAAACTATTGATTACCGCCGATAGTGGCGGAAGTAATGGGTATCGAATTAGATTATGGAAAACAGAACTGCAAAAACTTGCGGATGAAACAGGACTCGAAATATCAGTATGTCATTTTCCACCGGGGACAAGCAAATGGAATAAGATTGAGCACAGGTTATTCGCTTTCATTACCCAGAATTGGAGAGGTAAGCCCCTCGTCAGTCATGAAGTCATTGTGAATCTCATATCTGCAACAACTACAAAAAAGAGCTTGCAAGTTGAATGCCAACTGGACAAAAACACATATCCCAAAGGAATTAAGATACCTGATAAGATGATGGAACAGATTAACATTGTTCGGAGCGATTTTCATGGTGAATGGAACTATACCATCACTCCAAAAGAGGTGTCAGATTGTTCATGTTAATTTTTTACAAGCACTAAGGATAGGATATTGAGAGAATGATGGGGAATTGCGGCTTATCCCTGCTCATTCTTCCAACTTGAAAGTTATGCACAAATTGCAAATCACGGAACTTGAAACGGAAGATAAAGCTGCGTGGGATTCTTATGTTTACGATCCGGCTACATCTACATTTTATCATCAACTGCGAAGCGTTTTGATTAAACTTTTTAAAAGTTTGATGTGGCGGAACGTTGTGGGAAAGACGTATAAGCACAAACCTGTTTATCTGATAGCAAAAGAAGATAGTGATATAAAAGGGGTATTGCCGTTGTTTATGATGAAGAGTTTTATATTTGGCAAGAAGCTGGTTTCGGTGCCGTTTGCACCGTATGGTGGTGTTTGTGCGGAT